>RFTJ01000008.1 GCA_009923495.1 Actinomycetota bacterium | reverse complement strand
CCCTGCACAACTTTGCGCAACATTGTGGTCACTCCCCGAAATCAAATTCCCTTCTAACTTTATGTGTAGCGCACTCGTTTTTCAGATAGGCTCACCCTGTGCCAGAAAAGAAAATTGACTTCCCTCGTCACTGGGTGGAATTCGCCGATCCCGAAGATTCAACAAACATATTTCGTTGTGATTTGACTTGGCTAACGAGTCGCTGGACTTGTATCTGGGGTCAAGGTTGCAAAGGCATCGATAAAGATAGCCCCGATGTTGGCTGTTGCACTTACGGTGCGCATATGGCGGATAAAGAAGATGAAAAGAAAACCCGAACTTTTGCCAAACAACTAACTCCTGAAATTTGGCAAAACTATGAAGAGGGTCGAGCAAACGGCTTTATGGAACGTGATGCTGATGGTGATAAAAAGACGCGTGCAATTAATGGTGCCTGTATCTTCCATAATCGGGGCGGATTCTCCGGTGGCGATGGTTGCGCGCTACACATTTTGGCACTACAGCAGGGGAAAAACCCCATTGAGACCAAGCCCTGGGTGTGTTGGCAATTGCCAATTAGGCGCACTTTCGAAGAACAAGATCGTGGCGATGGCAGCAAAGTTGATGTTGTGGTGATTAGTGAATTCAATCGGCGCGGCTGGGGGGCTGGCGGTAAGGATTTGGATTGGTACTGCAGTACCGCTACGGAAGCACACATCGCTAGCAAAGCGGTATACGAATCGTACGAGGCCGAACTTATTGAGTTAATGGGTCAAAAGGCCTACCAGATTTTGAAGACACACTGCCAGGCCCGCGAAGTCACATTAGCGGCGGCGCAAAATATGGGTGATCGAAAACTACTAAAGGTCTTAGCCGCACATCCAGCTGATCCAAAACCAGCACCTACCAACCAATAGATTCTGCTGCTGTCGGACTGAGCCCGTAATCTAAAGCCATGGCTAAAACTGCGCGGGCGGCATTTAAATGCACTGAATGTGGCTGGTCTGGATCAAAGTGGGTAGGGCGTTGTCCCGAGTGTCAGGCCTGGAGTTCTGTTGTTGAATCTACGACTAGCACAAATCGTGCTGGCCTAAAAACAACCTCCGTTGGGGTATCACCTAGCCAGCCAGCTAGACCAGTTTCTGAAATCAAAATCGGTGAAGTTGAACGAACATTGACCGGACTTGGCGAACTCGACCGAGTGCTAGGCGGGGGCTTAGTCGCTGGACAATGTGTTTTGTTGGCTGGTGAACCAGGCGTCGGAAAGTCAACTCTGTTACTGGCTGCGGCAAATACCTTTGCCAACTCTTCAGGCAAGCCGCGGAAGGTGCTTTATGTTTCTGGAGAAGAGTCTGCCGAACAGATTAGTATCCGCGCACGACGCATTGATGCGATGTCACCAAATGTGCTTATCGCAGATGAAACAGATCTTGCTGTCTTGCTGGGGCATGTTGAAGATGTGGATCCAGACCTGCTCATTGTAGATAGTGTGCAAACAATTGCATCGGCCGAACTAGATGGACGTGCGGGAGGAGTAGCTCAGGTACACGAAGTTACTCAAGTGCTAACCCGAGCTGCCAAAGGCCGGCGTATGCCCTTGCTCTTAATTGGTCAATCGACCAGGGATAACTCTGTTGCGGGACCGCGATCCCTGGAACATCTTGTTGACACTGTGCTTACTTTTGATGGCGACCGCAGCACCCCGCTGAGATTACTACGCGCAAATAAAAATCGTTATGGGCCAGCTGATGAGGTTGCCTGTTTTGAACAAACGGATGATGGGCTTCACGAAGTCTCTGATCCGTCGACACTTTTTAGATCACAGCGTGATTCAGCGATTCCGGGCACCTGCATCACAATCACCCTCGAAGGTCGTCGGGCGCTCCTGGTTGAAGTTCAGTCCTTGACCACAACTAGTTCAGGAAATAATCCAGTTCGGCGCACAACTGGGTTAGATGTAACCCGAGCAACAATGCTCACTGCAGTAACGGAGCGGGCTGCTCGAATCAAACTTTGGGATCAGGATGTCTATTTAGCTACGGTTGCTGGAGCAAAAGTTTCTGATCCAGGCGCAGATTTGGCAATGTGTTTGGCCCTCACCTCCGCCGCTCGCGATCAGGCAATCGCTGATGATCTTGTGGCAATCGGCGAAGTAGCCCTCAGCGGTGATGTCCGTCCGGTGCCTGGCTTAAGCCAGCGACTGGCCGAGGCGGCTCGACTCGGGTTTACCACAGCAATCGTGCCCAGAGGTACGAGCAAATCTGTAAATTTGGCCGGCTTGAAACTCATCGAAGTGGCGAATCTTGCTGGGGCGATTGCTCACCTGTGAATTAAGGGCAGATTTGGCATCGGATTTGTGCAGAGGCATTTTATTTTTTTGATTTGAGCCCTAGACTTCTTGTGCACCCGCTAGGAAAAGGATATCGCAGTGCCCGCTAAAGAAGTAGTTGATACCGAGGCAATCTTGCGCTCGGTGCTAGCTCAAGTTGCACCTGGAACCGCACTTCGTGATGGTCTGGAACGTATTTTGCGTGGTAGCACTGGCGCCTTGATTGTTCTAGGTGAAGACAAATCTATCAATCAAATTAGCAGTGGCGGCTTCAACGTAAACATTCCGTTCACCGCTACTCGCTTACGCGAATTAGCAAAAATGGACGGGGCGGTGTTATGCGATCGCGAAGCAAACAACATTTTTGCCGCCGCAGTTCAACTGCTACCAGACCCCTCGATACCAACTGATGAACAAGGTACTCGTCACCGAACCGCAGATCGAGTTTCTCGGCAAACGGGACTCCCGGTAATAAGTGTGAGTAAATCAATGAACATCATTGCGCTCTATCTTGATGGTCGGCGTTATGTACTTGAAGATTCGGCATCGATTTTGTCGCGCGCTAATCAGGCACTTGCCACATTAGAGCGGTACAAGCAGCGTCTGGATGAAGTAGCTGGCTCACTCTCTGCACTTGAAATTGAAGATTTGGTGACTATTCGTGATGTTGCAATCGTTGCGCAACGACACGAAATGGTTCGACGCATTGCTGCCGAAATTGCTAGTTATGTCGTTGAACTCGGTACCGATGGCCGATTGCTCTCACTTCAGCATGACGAATTGATTGCCGGTACTGTCGACGAACAGCGCCTAGTAGTTCAGGATTATGTCCCTAATCTGACTCGGCGAAATAAGGCGGTTGAAAAGGCACTGATAGCTATTTCCGAACTAGATTCGGCTGGCTTATTAGATTTAGGCCAGGTTGCTGTCGCCCTAGGTCTGCCCGGTGACATTGATTCGCAAGATTCGCCGATTCAGCCACGTGGTTATCGTCTGATGGCCAAGGTCCCGCGGCTTCCTGAAGTAGTAATTGATAAATTGATTTCGCATTTTGGCGGGCTACAGAAAATTCTTGCAGCTACAGTTGAGGATTTACGCGACGTTGAAGGTGTCGGTGAAGCACGGGCCCGAACAATTCGCGAAAGTTTGTCGCGACTAGCTGAATCTAGCCTGCTCGAACGCTACGTTTAACCAAATCAGAAGTTTTGTAAATTACTCGACTACGAAGCGAGCGCCAGGGCTAGTTAGTGCGCCGTTTCGCGCATGTGCCCAATAGGCGCCGTATGTGGCATCTGCCAAAACCTGACAATTTTGCGCGGAAAGTCGGCCATTCCAAACCACTTTTACTGACCAAGTCTGCCCTGGCTTCAAGGATTCATAATTGCTCTCCGAGCCAGGCGAACAATGATCAGTAGACCAAACTAAAGCTGGACCAGAAATTATGGTAACTTCGTTTGCCCCAGACCCAACATCGCGCTTGCAAGTGCGGTTTGAAATGTTGGTCACGGACATAATTATGTCTTGCCCAGCGCCCGCCCTTACTACCTTTTTCTTGAGTGCAACTTTTACGCTTACTTCACTGTCAAGGCAACTTCCTGCTGGTTGACTGCCGGTGACAATCGGACTTGGCGACTGCAAAGTTATTGGATCAACAGCGTCGCTAGGTTCTGGTTCTGGACTCTCAACACCGACTGGTTCACTAGATTCGGTTGCTGATGGCGAAGGACTAACTGTGGTTGTCGGTGAACTTGAGGGAGCTGCAGCCACCTTGTTATCGGATCCCGAGTTTCCAAAAACTGATCGACCGATAACGAAAAGAGTCAGCAAAACAACTACTAGAAATACTGCACGCCTGCGCCAATAAACTGCCTGTGGTTTTGGTCCAACTGGATGCACAACTCCTGACACCCTTTCACGGTATTAACTGAGTAGTTATTTCCTCTGGAGGCACACCGCACATGTTGGCAAACTCATCATGTTTTTATCGGTGACAACTACGGCTGGCAATGCTGTGGCTACGAGATTAAGGGGATGACTTTGCCCACGGGCTGACCGCCGCCGAGTGTGACTCTACTGTCGAGTTGTCGGTCCACCTCTTCAGAGACGACGCCAAGTACATCGCGCAGAATAGCCATTGCAACTGGGATTCGAGCCCGCTCGCCACCATCAGCAATTTTGATTGCTAACGCGCGTCCATCACCAAGGCCAATCGCATAGACACCTTCTGCCCCATCCTTGGCGATTGCGCCCGGTAAACCTTGCATGAGCCTGGTTACATCGCGCCATGTTCCGGCGAGAAATTCGGGGTATAACTTAATCGCACTGCTGATCATGCGTTGATCCGCGGTTGCACTTGGACCGGCGAATTGGCCAAAAGCCCTGGCCAAACCGACTAGCGTGCTGGACATCACTGGCGCCCCGCATCCGTCAATTCCGACTACTTCCACTTTTTCGCCTGTGCACTCTTCGATTGCCGCCTGACAAGTTTGTTGGAGCGGGTGATCTGGTGCGCAGTAGTTTGAAATCGGCCAACCGGCAGTTTTGCAGGCTAGGAGCATTGCTGCATGTTTAGCACTGCAGTTCATGTAAAGCGATGATTTAGGTTGCCCTTGTGTAATTAACTCAGTTCGCTGCGTTTCATCAAGTGGGTAGTCGCTAGGGCACTGCAAATCTGAAACGCTACATTCTGCTTCTTGCAGAATTTGTCTAACGCCAGCGATGTGAAAAGCTTCGCCACTATGTGATGAACAAGCCAGCGCGAGTAGCTGATCGTTGAGTGGTAAGCCTACTCTTACCATGCCCAAAGTCTGCATCAGCTTGTTTGCTGATCGCGGGAAAAATGTTTTTGTTACATCACCTGTCGACCAAAGTACTTCCCCACTCGAGCCAACAACAACTGCACTGCCGAAGTGGGTGCCTTCAACAAGTCCACTGCGAATCACCTGGGCCAACGGAACCGACATAGGTTCATAGTGGCACGGGTTCAGATAATTTGCTGGGCAGGTAGACCAAAATGGAGTTATGCGTGCGGTAATTCAACGAGTAACTGGGGCGGCCGTACACATTGCTGGACAGGTAGTTGGCGAATTTTCTGGTCCTGGCCTTTGCGTCTTAGTTGGCGTGAGTGTTGATGACGATATCTCTAAATGTGTGACCCTTGCAGACAAAATCTGGAAACTTAGAATTTTCGAAGCGGGAGCGCTTCGCGCGCATGGGATCAAAATTGAACCAGAGAAAAATGAGGTTTCGGCAGCGGATGCAAACCTTCCCATTTTGCTAATAAGTCAGTTCACTTTATTTGCGGATACTAGCCGTGGAAGGCGACCGACTTGGCAGCAAGCCGCTCGAGGTGAACAAGCCGAACCACTGATAAATGAACTAACTCGTGCACTTCGCGACTTAGGTGCAAGCGTGGAAACTGGAAAATTTGGCGCTGACATGCAAATCACTCAGACCTGCGATGGCCCCATGACGATACTTGTGGAAGTTTAGTCAGCAACAACAATTGGGACTTGAGCGGCTGTTACGCCGCCAACAATCAGGATGTCAGCTAAGTCAATATTGCGCTTGATTACCCCAAGTCCCAACGGACCACTTTCATAATCTTGAATTACTGAAGTCAGTCGGCCAACTTCAGCATCGCCAAGAACAATTGGTGCTCCGATTATGGGAAGTTCGTTTGTAGAACCATCAATTTGCAACTGAACTAGTCGACGCGGTGGTTTTCCCAAGTTGTAAACGCGAGCTACAGTTTCCTGTCCGCGATAGCACCCTTTTTGCAGATGAACTGCGGGGGTGATCAAGCCGAGCTCATGCGCAATTGTTCGATGATCGGTTTCGAATCCGAATCGCGCAACTCCGGCTCTGATGCGGTGCGCCTCCCAAGCCCAGGTTCCGACCAATACTTCACCTAACTCGGCGGCAAGCAATTCTCTTGGGACGACTATTTCACTTACTTGCCAAGGAGCAGGACGCTTCGGAACATATGCGACAGGAGTATCTGAATCTCCGAGGTAGGCGGCTGGAGAATGCCAAACAGGAAATTCGCTAACTACCCAACCTGGCGCTCCAATGACTGCATAATCGGCGGTGACTAAGGTAACAGCCACATCCGAGCGGAACTTCATTTTGGTTAGATAAGCGACGAGAGATTGAGCGGAACCCGTTTCGCAAATAAGCCAAGTTATCTGACCGTCGTCAATCAGGTGAAGGTCGTGTTCGATGTGGCCATTTGGCGACAAACTAAGAGCTTGGGTGCTGGAATATGGTTCGAGTAAGTGCTGAGTTAGTAATGCGTGCAACCATTCATGTCGGTCAGGACCAGAAACCATGACAACTTCTCGATGTGATAAATCAACTCGACCAAGCCCCGCAACAAGTTGGCGCTGCTCTCGGAATGGATCGCCATAATGCCACGGCACAGCAGCATCGATTGCGGTTTGGTCCATCATCGGAATTGCCGTCATACTTCTATTGTCCCTGAAAAGTGTTGAGGAATTACGCGCTGTTCGCTACTGGCACATTAAAGATATTTAAGTCTTTTTACGCAGTCAGCACACTGCCCGTGTACAGAAACATGTGCCACATCGGTCTCAAAGCCAACTTGATCACGAAGTAGTTGCACAAACAGTGTTGCGGATTCCGCAGGAATCGAATCAACTGACGAACAGGTATCGCACACTAAATGAATGTGGGGATCTTCATCTACTGAATGATACGTCGGTGGACCATGACCAATGTGGGCGTGAGTAACTAGGCCAACCTGTTCCAGTACTTCTAGCGTTCGATAGATAGTGGATAGATTAACCGCTCCTGCGGTTTTCTGGACTTCGGCAAGAAGAGTCTCTGGGGTTGCATGGCCAAGCGCGTTAACAGCTTCGAGCACTAATTGGCGCTGAGGCGTGATTCGATAACCATGCTCCCGAAGGACTTCGTCCCAATCCCGACTCATTCCTAGCCTGCCTTGGTCAATAAAAAGGATGCTTGTGATGTTAATGGTACTTGAGCTGTTTCAACTTCATGCACCCAGCCAAGTCGGCCACTTGGGTCTAGCCCATAGGTCCGAATGTCCTGGCCAACCAAGCCATTCTCATCACTTGTTGGCAAGCCGGTTCTATTCATGATTGTGTGTGCACGGGTGATTGTTGCGTCTACTAGACCAGTTACTTTAACTTCTCCTATCCAAGTACGAGCATTGCCATCCGGATCAAGAGTAAATTCGACCTCTAGGTTAGGAAGTGGTCGCCAAATTCCTGATTCAGTGGTTAAAAGTTGCACTCGGTTCCCGGCTTCATCGACTTGCCAGATTCGAGACAGATGTGTCAGAAAAGGTTGGCCATCGGTGACCACAGTTAATTCATGTGCCGCCTGCACGCTACCTTGCATCCCAGGGAAATGAACAACACCTAAGCCGACCCAAGTGCCAAGCAGCCATGCAATTGGATTCACATCGTAATGAATTTCAGAAGTCAGCGCTGGCCCTTGAATAATTTGTAAATTACATACCCAGCAAACCAAGTAATTGCAACTGAAGTTGCAACTAACAGACCAGTGAAAAAGTGTTCGAGCACGCTTTTAAGTCTATCTTCTTTCTACCCAAAATGAATTGCGCCAGCAGCTACCTAGGTAGATGCTGGCGCAAAAGATTTTTAAACTATTTGATGCGCGTGCCAGTCGAGCGTAGGTCTTCACATGCAAGCACAACGCGAGCAGCCATGCCAGCTTCGGCTAGTTTGCCATAGGCACGTGGGTCGTAAGCCTTCTTATTGCCCACTTCGCCATCCACCTTCAAGACGCCGTCATAGTTCTTGAAGATGTGATCAACAATTGGTCGGGTAAATGCGTACTGAGTATCAGTGTCAATGTTCATCTTGATTACACCATAATCAAGAGACTCTCGGATTTCCGAAAGCAAGGAACCTGAGCCACCATGGAAAACTAAATCGAGTGGCTTGTCATTGCCCGGGTGCTTGGCCGAAACTGCATCCTGCAAATCCTTCAAAATCGAAGGAGTTAGTACCACATTTCCAGGCTTGTAGACGCCATGTACGTTGCCGAAAGTTGCAGCAACTAGATAGCGGCCACGCTCGCCAAGGCCAAGCTTGTCCACCATAGCTAGAGCATCTTCCGGAGTTGAAAATAGCTTGGCATCATGTTTTGCTTCAATGCCATCTTCCTCACCACCAACGACACCGATTTCAATTTCTAAAACCGTCTTAGCAGCAGAGCACTTATCTAGCATCTCGTCAGCGATATCAAGGTTCTCTTCAAGACTTACTGCTGAACCATCCCACATGTGCGACTGGAATAGTGGCTCAAGGCCTTTGGCAACTCGGTCAGCTGAAAGTGCAACTAGCGGGCGCATAAAACCGTCTAACTTCTCGGCTGGGCAATGGTCTGTATGAAGTGCGATGTTCACGTTGTAGTGCTTCGCAATAGAGTGTGCGAATTCGGCAAGGGCACTTGCTCCGGCAACCATGTCCTTAACAAGCTGTCCAGATGCAAATTCAGCGCCACCCCAGGAGACCTGTACGATGCCGTCAGATTCGGCCTCGGCAAAACCACGAATGGCAGCGACGATGGACTGGGATGAAGTGCAGTTAATTGCGGGATATGCGAAAGCGCCAGCTTTAGCGCGATCGAGCATTTCGTTGTAAACCTCGGGTGATGCAATAGGCATGCGTTAAGACTCCTCAAAGAGTGGCGGTTGGAGGGAACTGGGCACCTTTGCCCAATACCTATTGTGTCACGGATAAGGTGGGAAATGTGATTCAGAGTACTCTTGCCACACTGCTAACCCCAGCTGGAATCCTCAGCCCTGATGGCCTTTTGAAATCTGCTGGCCCATATGCCTTTGCCCTCGTATTGGCCATCCTTTTCATTGAATGTGGGCTTTTGGTTGGACTGGTATTGCCAGGTGACTCGCTACTTTTCATCACAGGCCTATTTATTGCAACAGAAGTGATTAAAGTAAATCTGGTCTTAGCACTAGTCCTAATGACAGTTTCTGCCATCTTGGGCAATCTTGTTGGCTATTGGTTTGGCGGAAGTGTTGGGCCGGCATTATTTCGGCGACCAGACTCGCGGATCTTCAAGCAGGAATACGTTGAAAAAACCAGCAAATTTTTTGCCCAATACGGCGCGAGATCGATTGTCTTAGCTCGCTTTACACCCATTGTGCGGACCTTGATTACGCTCACGGCAGGAATTGCCAAAATGGATTTTCGCAAGTTCGCCATCTACAGCGGATTAGGTGGCGTGCTTTGGGTATTCTCAATGACCCTACTTGGCTACTTCTTAGGCACGATAAAAATCATTCACGACCACATTGAAATATTCACACTAATTGTTGTGGCGATAAGTGTGGTTCCGATTATTTTAGAAATAAGAAACGCAAAAAAAGCTAATTAAAGGCCAAGGTCTGAAAGTTGGAAGGCTGCAAAGTAAGGCAGTCCTGCAGCCTCAATCATCGGGGCAGCTCCGCGTTCAACAATTACCGCTACCGCCACAACATTGGCACCAGCTTCACGAAGTGCCTCTACCGCTGTCATCACTGATCCACCAGTAGTACTGGTGTCTTCAACTGCTACTACATTTCGGCCGGCTACATCTGGCCCTTCAATTCTGCGCTGTAAACCGTGAGCCTTCTCGGCTTTGCGGACCACAAAGGCATCAAGGGAGCGTCCTAGGTTTGCCGCTGCATGAAGCATGGCAGTTGCCACTGGGTCTGCACCTAAAGTTAGGCCACCTACTGCATCAAATTCAACGTCTGCCAAAAGCTCCAGCATCACTTTGCCCACGAGTGGAGCTGCCACCGAATCTAGAGTGACTCGTCGCAAATCCACATAATATTCAGCTTCTTTGCCACTAGACAAAATTACTTTGCCGTGCACTACCGCTTTGTCCAAAATTTGCTGGCGGAGTTCATCGCGATCTGACATACCTAAACCCTATTCATGTCGAAAAGTTTCTGTGCACTCGAGGTAAGAAAATTTAGTTATCAAGAAATGAGAGTGCCGGCAAAAATCTGCCAAGCCAAGGCTGATTTTGCGACCAAACTCAGGACCACGTAGGTGCGCTCACCCGCCAGATAATCAGCCCAACGGCCGTTTCCGCGATATTGCAAAACCTGAACCACTGCAAAAATATTGAAGAAAATAAACAGTGTTGCAACGATTGCATAGACGAAAGCCGGTGGCTTACTCGCAAATTCTGCCCCTGGTGCAACCACGTAAATTGCAATCGCCAACCAGGGAACCGCTCCGGCAATTGAACCAAAGATGAATGGTAACCAACCGCCTGATTTTGGCTGCTCATACTTCTCTTGCAGCCAGCCAAACAAAATCATCGCAGCATTGACACCGAAGATTGAAAGTAGCGCAGTAACTTCGCTTATTCCACAAACTTGAGCAATTAACACAATCATCACTGATGAACTAATTGAATATTCGACCCAGCGGAAATTGTTGTGATTGGCAATTAAGCCAGCACTGTAACGAGGGAAGAATTTTGGACTAATGACAATAAAGTGAGCCAGTGCTGAAAGAGCCAAGAATGCCGCCACCGCCAAACCGACTCTGGTGTCGAACAAAGTAACTGGGTCAGCGTAGGTAGTTCCTGGGGGTCCAGACATGTATCGAGCGGTTACCGGCAAGGAAAAATCATTTGCCAGGTACAGCACAGCCACTAATTGAAGGAGGTGAAAAATACCAGCGATGAAATTGAATCTACGAAGTTTTGAAAGAGCGCTTTGATTTGTTGTCATATTTAGAAGTCTAACTTCCGGACGAGTTCTAGCTTAGAAAATGTTGAGCTTTGCGGAGGTGATTATGAGTCGGCTCTCAAAGCATGGCACAGTAGTCCTATGGCAACCGTGGCATTCTGTCCGACCGATACCGACATAAATCCACATGCCAAAAACATAAATCTTCAGATCGCTCCGTATGTGATAAGTCCTCCCCCTGCTGGCGCTCGGTGGATAACGCATGTTGCAGCACAGCTTGCGGGGACTGCAGATTCATTAATTCTGGTGTTTTCAGGTCAAACAAGTCAGTACGCACCAGCCCTTGGCTTCAGTCGCAAAGCTCTTCGTAGTCCAGCAGTCGGATACATTCTCATTGATCCAGTTATGCCAAGTATTGGTGGCGATTATGGCGACTGGCCAGATGCCCCCGTAACAATTGTGCTTACTGAAGTAGCGCCAGAATTTGCCCTTGATGCTGCCCGCCAAGCAAAGCTGCGTGGTTGGGAAGTTACTCGTGAACAGCTGGCTCAAATCTTGCACTAAGTGCCAGCGCAAATGAGCAAGACCGGCCTATCGAGGTAAATTTCGGTAGTTACGTTCTAAGGTCGAAAATATGCGAACTAATGGTCGAGGCAAATACTGCGCTGCGATACCGAGTGTTTTGTATTGAACGCTAGGGACGCTTACCGCCTTAGCCGCGGCAAAATCTAGCAGCGCCTCCTGCACAACTTCGTGCGGATCAAGCCAAAGGATTTCTGGAATAGTTTCGGTGTTCATACCGGCACGCTGCTGAAATTCAGTTCGTGTGAACCCTGGACAAAGCGCCATAACATGTGCGTTGCTCTCGCGCAGTTGCATAGCTAGTGATTCGCTAAATGTTGTGACATAAGACTTCGCTGCGCTGTAAGTTCCACTCGATAACCACCCAGCGACCGAACTGACATTTATGATGCCACCAAAATCTCGCTCAACTAAACCAGGAAGTGCCGCATGTGAAATTCGCATCACCGCAGTTACCAGGACATCGAGTAGCGCCTGTTCGCTGGCTAAATCACCGCCGACGAAAGGTGTGGCAAGGCCATAACCCGCGTTATTTACAACCAACGCGATATCTTCAAGGGCGGCGCGGTTGGCCACCAGATCCACTTGAGCGCGGTCAGAAAGGTCTGCAACAAGAATCTCTACATTTGATCCAGCATCTTCGTGCAAATCTTCTGCGATCTGAGCCAGGCGCGAACTGTCTCGACCACTGACAACCAAGTCCATGCCCCGATGAGCTAAAACCTCTGCGAAGGCTCTGCCAATTCCGGAAGTTGCGCCGGTTACCAATGCGGTTTTGCCGACAAATGTTTGAGTCATATCACTATCTTGCCAGTGTGAATGCACCTGGCAATTCGACTATAGCTGTCGGCGCGCGGGGCGCCAGACTACAAGAGCTGTAGAGGGTCCGATTTGTTCCCGCAGTGCAGTTATCTCACGCACGGCCGCCTCTAATTGATGTTCTAATTCCATAATGCGAATGATGCCGGCCAGAGTGACCCCAGCTGCTGATAGCCGTGCTACTTCTCGTAAGCGAAGGATGTCGTTAGCCGAGTAGAGTCGATTGCGGCCAACTGTTCTATCTGGCGACACCAGACCAAGCCGATCATATTGGCGCAAAGTTTGCGGGTGTAGACCAGCAAGTTGCGCAGCTACTGTAATGCCAAAAGCTGGCACATCTTGACCGATTTCATGTTCGCTCATGATGCGCTCGATCTCGACTCGTCTTTTAGGCCAGCCTGCTGCATTAACGCGGCGCGAGGGTCGAACTCGCTTGTAGCCAAGGCAAATGCCTCGAGTGCAGTTTTGGCTTGATCGGAGAGCTCAGCAGGAGCCACGATTTCTAATGTGACTAGCAGATCACTAGCCTTTCCATCTGTGCGAGTAACACCTTTTCCACGGGCTCGCACTTTTGTTCCAGATTTGGTGCCTGGTGCTACTTTCAAGGTCACTGTTGTGCCATCTAGAGTTGGCACCTTGACCTGACCGCCTAATGTTGCCTCTGTAATTGTGATTGGCACGGTTATGGTTAATGCTTTGCCCTCGTACCCAAATACTGGATGTTTTTGCACTTTAATTGAAACGTAGAGGTCGCCGTTTAGCGCACCAGGCTGTCCTTGAGCGCCTTTTCCTTTCAGCCGAATGCGGGCTCCATCAGTTACTCCAGCTGGAATACGCGCAGTTGTCGTACCCGTGCTCGTGCGCAGAGTTACCGTCGCACCGCGCATGGCATCAAGAAAGGTCAGTGTGGTTTGGGTTTCTAGATCTGCACCTTTTTGTGGCCCACGACCACCACCAAATAGTCCGCCGAAAATATCACCAAGTCCGCCAAATCCGCCACCGCTGTTCAGTAGATCTTCTAGATTTACGTTTCCTTGAGTAAATCCGCCAGGACCGCCAAAATCACTTGGGCGACGACCACTTGCCACCATCGCACGAACTTCATCATATTCAGCTCGAGACTTCTCATCACTGAGAACTTCATAGGCTTTAGATACTTCTTTGAAGCGTTCTTCGGCTTTAGGATTGTCCGGATTTTTATCTGGATGTAGATCCTTGGCTAATTTTCGATAAGCGCGTTTGATCTCGGTCGCGTCTGAACTATTTGCAACACCTAATGTTTTGTAATAGTCCTTCTCCCAGTAATCCTGCTGACTCATAGTCACCTCCCTTGCTGACCAATCGCTCTAACGCCTTACGAATCCGCTTATTCCGGATCAGCGACGCTGACAATTGCTGCGCGAATTA
Source organism: Actinomycetota bacterium (assembly GCA_009923495.1). Classification (NCBI taxonomy): domain Bacteria; kingdom Bacillati; phylum Actinomycetota; species Actinomycetota bacterium. Next base: position 39,010 of record RFTJ01000008.1, on the reverse strand, counting down.
TTCGCCCCGCAAACTCATAACCTGGCTGGAACACCGAAACACAAGTCGGCTTGACTACCTCAGCACTGTGCTCGTGGGTAATGGCTTCGTGGCGCATGGGATCAAATTCGTCACCGGGCTGACCAAATGAAGTAAGGCCCAGGCGCGCCACCGTTGCTTCCAGCGCTTCGCCAACTGACTTAAAGCCGCCTTCAAGTTCACCGTGCGATCGTGCTCGACCAATATCATCAAGAACTGGCAGTAACTCAGTGAGCACTTTTGCAATTGCCGCTTCGCGTTCAATTAGCCGGTCGCGCTCCACTCGCTTGCGATAGTTTACAAATTCAGCCTGGACTCGCTGTAAATCCGCAGTCAGTTCGGCTATCGGGTCAGAGATTGTTGCAGTACCCGATTCCAAGTCCTCTGTTGCTGAGGTATCGGGTGCCTGCGCACCCGATACCCGCAATTCGCCAGTTTCCGGATCAAGCTTGCGCTTGTCTGTTATCTTTACGCCTTCTTCAGACTCACTCATGCTTTTTGATCTTCATCAATAATCTCAGCATCTACAACATCATCGTCAGATGAGGTAGCGGCGTCTGCTTGTTGTGATTCATAGAGTGCCGCCCCAAGTGCCTGACTCGCGGTAGCAACTTTTTCGATGCCATCTTTAATTGCTTCAAAGTCCTTGGCCTCTAGCGCCTTTTTTAAATCTTCCAGCGGACCAGTGACGTTTGACTTGGCATCCTGAGGAAGTTTCTCGTCATTTTCCTGCAAGAACTTCTCAGTGGTGAATACGAGTGAATCGGCCTGATTAAGGATCTCGGCCTCTTCACGACGCGCAGCATCTTCTGCAGCATGTGCCTCAGCATCTGCCATCATGCGATCAATTTCTTCTTTAGAAAGAGCCGATCCACCAGTGATGGTCATGGACTGCTCTTTTCCAGTTCCAAGGTCTTTGGCTGAAACGTGCACAATACCGTTGGCGTCAATGTCGAAGGTTACTTCAATCTGTGGCACACCCCGCGGTGCTGGTGGCAGACCGGTTAGTTCAAAGGTGCCGAGCTTCTTGTTGTAGGCAGCCATTTCGCGCTCACCCTGGAATACCTGAATCAAAACAGATGGCTGATTATCTTCAGCAGTAGTGAACTTCTCTGATCGCTTTGTTGGAATCGTGGTGTTGCGCTCAATCATCTTAGCCATTACGCCACCTTTGGTTTCAATACCGAGGGTTAATGGTGTGACATCAAGCAAGAGCACATCTTTAACTTCGCCGCGCAATACGCCAGCCTGCAGAGCTGCACCAACTGCAACAACTTCATCTGGATTTACACCCTTATTTGGCTCTTTGCCACCTGTAAGTTCTTTAACCAAGTCAGTGACAGCTGGCATACGAGTTGAGCCACCAACTAGCACAACATGGTCAATGTCTCCTACTTTGATTCCCGCATCCTTGATTACAGCAGCGAACGGTGCTTTAGTCCGCTCAAGTAAATCTGCAGTCATTTGCTGGAACTGGGCGCGAGTTAGAGTTTCATCTAGGTGTAGCGGCCCGGCATCTGAAGCGGTGATGTAGGGAAGATTAATATTGGTTGACATTGACTGAGACAACTCAATTTTTGCTTTTTCTGCGGCTTCACGCAGGCGTTGCAATGCGACTTTGTCGGCGGCTAGGTCAACACCGTTTGCACTCTTGAAGGCTTTCACTAAGTGGTCGACAATCTTTTGATCCCAATCATCGCCACCAAGTTTGTTGTCGCCACTAGTTGCCTTAACCTCAACAATTCCTTCGCCAATTTCAAGTAGTGATACATCGAAAGTTCCACCACCGAGATCGAAAACCAAAATAGTTTGATCGCGTTCACCTTTGTCAAGACCGTAGGCAAGCGCAGCTGCAGTTGGCTCGTTGACAATACGCAATACGTTAAGGCCAGCAATCTGACCGGCATCTTTTGTCGCCTGACGTTCTGCATCATTGAAGTAAGCGGGTACTGTGATAACGGCATCAGTAACTGTTTCACCTAAGTATGCTTCGGCATCGCGCTTGAGCTTTTGCAAAATGCGGGCGCTGATTTCTTGCGCGTTGTACTTCTTGTCGTCAATTTCAATTGACCATTTTGGGTCGCCCATGTGTCGTTTGACGGAACGGATAGTTCTATCAACATTGGTTACGGCCTGACGCTTGGCAACTTCACCAACAAGAACTTCGCCATTTTTAGCAAAAGCCACGACACTTGGCGTGGTGCGTGATCCTTCTGCGTTGGCAATTACGGTAGCTTCGCCACCTTCTAGAACACTGACTACTGAGTTTGTGGTTCCTAAATCGATACCTACGGCACGAGACATAATTTCTTCCTCCAGGTTTGGACTTTTCCTTAAGTTATCCCATGTTCATGACATCTGAGAGGCTGACTATCAGATACCTTGAGTCGGGTTGGCTCAAGTTCATCTAGCATAACCCATCTGGTGGCCTACTTTATTCCCGGGCCTGAAACCTTAGCAAAATCAAGGGATTTAGCAGTCTGCAATTCTGGCCAAATTTTTGCCGAGACCACCAAACGGTCAAAACTGATTGCTACTGTGGAAAGCGTGGAAAACCTACCTGTTCAACCGCTAGCGCAATTACATAGGCGCAGAAGCGCCAAGTGGCGGATGTACGAGCAGGATGTCCTTCCCATGGGGTTGGCCGAGATGGACTTGCCTGTTGCTGAACCGATTCAAGCGGGACTAAGCAAAATGATCGCCGAGTCTGACTTGGGATATGGCGCAATTGCCCCAGAGCTTGGGCAGGCCTTTAGCTCTTTTGCGGGGCGACGCTGGGGCTGGGAATCAGACCCTAGCCAATGTTGGCTGGTCACTGATGTTGCCATAGCTGGCATCGAAACCATGCGGCAATTTTGTGAAGCTGGCGACAAAGTTGGAATTAGCTCGCCGGTTTACCACGATTTTCAAAACTGGATCTCGGAAGCAAACTGTGAAGTTGTCGACATTCCACTACAGCAGGTACCTGGCAATGGTTGGAGGCTTGACCTCAATGGCATTGAATCCGCATTCACTTCGGGACTTACTGCCTACATATTGTGCAATCCACACAATCCAGTTGGTTATGTGCCATCGCGAAGTGAGCTAGAACAGCTGGCTGATTTGGCGGATGAGCACAACGTTCTAGTTATTAGCGATGAAATACATGCGCCACTAATCTACCCAGGGCAAACATTCACTCCGTACCTAAGTGTTAATGCACAATCCCGGCGAACTGGGGTCTTAATTACCTCTGCAAGCAAGGCATGGAATACTGCCGGCTTGAAATGTGCGCAAATCATTACGCAAGATACGCAACGCGCTGCGGCCTTTAGCCATTTTCCCGAACATATTTCTTGGCGGGCATCACTACTTGGTGCTTGGGCAAATATCATCGCGTACAACCAGTGCTCACAGTGGCTCGAAAGCGCACTTTCGCTGTTTGATAGTAATCGAAAGCTCGTAGCTCAATTATTAGACGAGCACTTGCCGCAGGCGAGGTACCAGATCCCGCAAGCCACTTACTTAGCCTGGATAGATATTTCGGCTTATCGAGAGCAAGCACCAGCAGCTTTTATTCGCGAGCAGGCCAGAGTCGCCTTCAGTGAAGGAACAGATTTTGGGCCTGCCGGCGCTGGTCATATCCGCCTGAACTTTGGCACGAGCGCTGAAATAATCTCTCAAGCGATATCCAGAACCGCAAACGTCTTAGGGGCCTAGAATTCCATGGAACTCGCGCAACCGGTAAGTGCTGAGAAAATCGGTACGCCATTTGGTTCGCTCAACATTCTTGTCACTGCTGATTTGCAGCCGGTCATAATTGGAGCGGGTTTTGGTTCGTTAACTGAATTAACTACGCGTGTTTTATCCCAGCGCCCCGGATTACAAATAAAACGTCAGAAAATCCCAAAACCTATTGCCGATGTATTTCAGGATTGGCTCGCTGGCAATTTTCTAGCTCTGGATACACTCAAAGTTGACCAGGGAGGTTCGAAATTTAGGCAAGATTGTTGGCGTGCGATGCGCCAGATTAAACCAGGAAAAGCAATTTCATATTCGGAACTGGCGAAGAAGACTTCCAGTCCCGCGGCGGTTCGTGCCGCTGCCACTGCCTGCGCACAGAATCTGATCGCTCCAATAATTCCATGTCACCGAATTATCAAAACAGATGGTTCTCTCGGCCGTTACGGCTACGGCGAGTCTGTGAAACGAAAACTTCTCGAATTTGAAGGCGTTGACCTTTGACCGATTACATGTTGGTTTTTGCCGTGGTATTCGGCATCAATTTGCTGCCAGCTTTCGCTCCGCCTACTTGGTCGGTCTTAGTCTTTTTCGCCTTGAATCAAAACCTAAATGAAATCTCCTTGATCACTCTTGGGATTGTGTCCGCAACTAGTGCCCGGCTCATTTTGGCAGTTACCTTTCGAAAAAATCAGCACAGGTTCCCTCGTTCGTACATAAGTAACTTGGAGAATGCAGCTACACATTTAAGTAGGTCTAAAGGTCACATAGCCGCTATCTGGTTGCTCTTTTTTGTCAGCCCATTTTCGTCTGCGCAGTTATTTGAAGCGGCCGGGTTAATGAAAAGTGTGGCACTTAGGCCGTTGGTAGTAGCTTTTGCCTCGGGTCGCGTTGTTACGTATTCACTTTATGTATTTGGCACAAGTGCCTTTGCGGCCACTTCTCTTGGACAACTAATTAAGGAAAACATTACTTCGCCAGTTGCAATTGCGGTTCAGGTCCTGTTTATCGCTGCCTTAGTCGGCTTGGGGATGATCAAATGGAGACCATACAGGGAGAACTCAGCAACTAGTTAAGTACGCCGATTCGATGCAGTCTCTCTAATGCAGCCTCTTCCAATGGTGAATGTGAACCAATGGCAATCTGCATTAGTCGCATTAACGTGCGAGCTAAGGGAACAATTATCCACTTAGGTCTTGCTTTTAGACCAAGCATTGATTGATATGGCTGGGGTATCGACACTAAGGCTGCTTGGAATAGTAGACCGTACACAACTAATGCTGTTCGTGAAAGTGGAGGCTGTTTAATAAATTTAATAACTCGCCTAGTTTGTTCGGTTACTTGTAATTGATTTTTTGCTAGGTAGCCAGCCATTGCATCCTGAAGTTCTGTTTCAGATCTTGGCGCGGTACTTAAACCTAAAAAAGTAACTGCCTGTGCCCATTTTGCGACATACTCATCAGCGATGTTGAGATCGCGCTCCGTCGAATACATTTGGAAAGTGCGTAAGAAGGAATCAGTAAATGCCACATGCACCCACTGCAGCAAGTCGGGATCGGTCGCCTGATATTTAATCACACGGCCATCAGGTGTGTCGTAACTTCCCCGCACTTTCGAATGCATGGAATTTACTCGATCGGACTCTCTTTGGATCGCCTCTGCGCTGCCAAAAGTGAGAATCGTCAACCACTTGGTGGTGCCAGCAAGTCGGCCAAGCGGATCTGATTCGTATCTTGAATGTTGCGCAACTCCCGCCAGACTACCGGGATGTAGCGCCTGAATTAGCAGAGCGCGGATGCCCCCGATTAAAGTACTCAGATCCCCATGCACAATCCACGGAGCTTCAGATGGCAAAAACATACCCGCATCTTCACCTGAAGAAATTTCAGAGAGCCAGGGCGGAACACCTGCCGGATCACTAGTGATGATGCGCCGAAATCGAGTCCCAATCGCATGCTGAACTCGATTTGTCATTGCAGCCTGGTTTTCCCCTCTGAACGGTAAGTGAATTCAACTCTAAGCGAGTTGCCATTGCAGCGCACAGTGGACAAATTAGTAGACTGAAACAGTAGTCGAAAGGACAGCAAATGTCAGAAAAGCCAAGCGTGCTATTTGTTTGTGTTCACAATGCCGGCCGTTCTCAGATGGCTGCCGGATTCCTTCGAGAGTTGAGCGCAGGCAAAATCGAGGTGCGTTCGGCTGGCTCCGCCCCAGCAGACTCAATCAATCCCTCAGTGGTTTCCGCGATGGCCGAACTTGGGATTGACATTTCTGCGGAGCAGCCCAAAATCCTCACGACCGAATCGGTTGAAATCTCGGATGTTGTAATCACCATGGGTTGCGGCGATGTTTGCCCAATTTTCCCAGGCAAGCGCTACGAAGACTGGAAGTTGGCAGACCCTGCCGGACAGGGCGTGGACGCTGTTCGCCCAATCAGGGATGAAATCAAGGTACTTGTTGAGCAACTAATTAGCGAACTGTTGCCAAGCGAGTAGCTCTCCATGCCGAAAACTTCCATTTCTGATTTTTTAACCAAACTAAAGGGCCAAGGAAGCGAGCGCCCACCGATTGCAAGCAGGAATCACATCCTGATTTCAGCCATTGGGGCATTTATCGCGGTAGCCGTAATTGCAACTGCTTCAAAGGCTCCAAATAATTTACTGATTATGGGCTCTTTCGGCGGAAGCTGTGTGTTGCTATTTGGTTTCCCGGATTCACCGTTTGCTCAACCCCGAAATGTCATCATTGGCCACACCATAAGTTATGCCTCGGGGATTGCTGTCACTAAGTTTCTCGGGGCCCAATGGTGGACCGTTGGTCTTGCATTAGCTGTCTCATTGACATTCATGATGCTATCGGGCACTGTCCACCCACCAGCAGGTGCTAATCCAGTAATCATCTACTTGAGTTTTCATTATTTAGAAATTGATCCAGGCTGGCACTCAATTATTTTTCCAGCATTCCTTGGTTCGTCAATTTTGGTCGCTGTTGCCTTGATTTATAACAATGTAACTCGGGATGAGGCATACCCTCGATACTGGTAAATCAAAAATCAAGTCAAGGTAAGGGTATTTCCTGCTAACAATGATTAGGTGAGTACAGAGCTTCCGAGTATCGAAAACGATTTTGATTTTGAAACCGCGGGATTCATGGCCGTTCTTTTAAGTCGACAACATCAGACTCTGACCGAGAACATCACTAAGTTGCGCACTGAGATAACGATTGAAGCAATTCATGATGCTCGGGTGGCTATTAGAGCAACAAAGTCGCTGCTAAAATCCTTCTCGCCATTACTCAAACGGCGGGCTAGGCGCGAACTAGTTGATCAAATCAATGAGTTTAATCAACATCTAGAACCAATTCGGAACTTAGATGCATTGCTTTCACTTACAGCTAAATTAGAAAATCAGCACGTTCAGACAGTTCTGAGAGAAGAACTTATTCAGCAACGCGCCACCGAAGTGAACCGCCTTGAGCAATCACTCACGGAACCAATAGTTGAGCAACTCTGGAATCGATTCGCTGAATTTTCATTACATCCACCAGTGTCTAAATCCCAGCTCGAGCTAAGTAATCTTGAGCAATACCGCAACATAATTTACTTAATCGAAGAAAGTTGGATCCATCTCTTTGATCAAATTCTGAAACTTCCTAATAAGCCAAGGCCAAGCCAACTGCACCTTGTTCGTATTGCCACAAAGCATTGCCGATACACCTATCAAGCTGTTGGGCAGCTTGGCATACATAGAAACCAGCAGCTTGAGGTTTGGACAAAGAGCCTGCAGCAAAGACTTGGGCAGATTCAAGATCAGCAAACTTACATAACATGGATCTCCCATCAAAGATTTGATGCGGTAATTAAGACACAGGCTCTTGATCAATTTTTCAATGCAAAGCCCAGTAAGCGGAAATTACTTTCAGGGATTGATTTGGTATCAGAAGTTGAATTGGAATAGTGAGCAGGCCTTGATGGTCGGTTGCGAAATCAAGAGCGCTTTCTGCTCGCACCTACGGTGAGCCAATAGGCCAATCTGGTGCGAGCCGCCTCGGGGAACCGTCGAACACAATCGCTTAACGCGATTTGTTCTCCTCCCCACCCTTTCCGGGGTTCAAACGAATAGGGCTCTGAATCAAGGCCAGCAGGCCTTGATTCAGAGCCGCCTCGGGGATTTGAACCCCGGACCTACGCATTACGAGTGCGTTGCTCTACCCCTGAGCTAAGGCGGCCAGTCGCCATTGCGGCGCTAGAAAAGTTTAATGGTTTTGGTGCTGCCCAACACAATTAGGCATCATCTCAGCAAATTAATGGGGGATGTAAGCGGTCGCACACCCGCTCACATCCCCCAAAGGATTTGAATGATTACTTCTTTACGGCAATCACCGTTGACTGCGCAGGTACATTCAAGTTGTACACCCGCTTCAATGTCTTAACTGGCTTAGTTGGATTAGTTGAAACTGAAGTCCCAGTCACAAACAATTGCCATTCACCAGCAGATGGCAGACTAACCGATGCTGGCGTGGTCTGAGAATTATGAACTACAACGATGTTCTTCCATGTATCTCGAACCGCTGCCCCATTGATTCGGTAAGCGATAACGGAATCTGCAGTTTTCATGAACTTCAGATTCGCCCTGATTTGCGCCGAAGTTGACATCCTAAATGCTGGATGCTGCTTTCTGATAGAAATCAAACCGGCGTAGTACTTAACCGTCACTGCATTGGCTAACCGCGAACCGTACTTGAGCGAGTTAATCTCATTCGGAGCGTTGTAGCTGTTGCCATTGCCCTCTTTAGTGCGCAAGAACTCTTGTCCCGCATGAATGAATGGCATGCCTTGCGCCAATAACATAACTGCGCCAGCAAGTCGGACTTTGACAGCTGCTTGAGCATCTGTGCCTGGGGCGCTGGCCTTTAACTTGTCGTACAAGGTGTGGTTGTCATGGGCTTCTACATAGTTCACAGACTGGCCAGGATTTACAGTTGTCCAGTTGGGGTACAATTCTGCACTGTAATCTGTGTTAGCAGTAATGCCGGTCTTGACATCAACGCTTGCGTAAGGGTCTCCAGAAATCCATCCAGGCGCTACTAGATTGCCAGTTGATCCCTTGATTGCATCTCGTATCTGGTCGTTGAATACTCCAAACTTAGGAATCTGGGCGACGTTCGGCTGCGCGGCTTTTTGTGCGACCGGCAATACGCTTCCGATGTTCCAGCCTTCACCGTAAGTGATTACCGATGAGTCAACGGAGTCAATCGCCGATCGAATTCCGTTAACAGTCGTGATGTCCATTAGACCCATTTGATCTAACCGATATCCATCCATCTTGTATTCCGACGTCCAATACTTAAATGAGTCGGTTACAAACTTTCGAACCATTGGCCGCTCAGATGCAAGTTCATTGCCACAGCCACTTCCGTTTGCTAGCTCACCATTGGCTTCCGTTCGGTAGAAATAGCCGGGAACAATGCGCTGCTGACTAAAGTCAACTGCACTTCCAACGTGTGGGTAGACAACGTCCATCACAACGCGTAGACCGTTTGCGTGCATCGCCTGAATGGCCTGCTTTAACTCCTTAACGCGGGCAATTGGATCGTTGGGGTCGGTTGAGTAAGAACCTTCCGGAATGTTGAAGTTTTGTGGGTCATATCCCCAGTTGAACTGCGGACTTGCCGAAGGCGAAGGAGTTTCATTGACAGAGTTGAAGTCGTAGATGGGTAGCAACTCAACATGCGTTACTCCAAGTTCCTTGAGTGCACTTAGACCAGTCTTGGTAGTTACGGTTTTCGTTCCTACCTTTGTCGAATAAGAAGTGTTCAGGTCAGTAAATGCCAGGAACTTTCCTTTGTGATTTTCCGGAATACCACTGGTGGCATCTACTGAGAAATCACGAACGTGAAGCTCGTAAACCGAAGCATCTACGGCTTTGCCGCTGAATGCAGGTTTGCTATGGGTGGCCCAGCCCGTGGGATTAGTTTTGGACAAGTCCAGAACGACACCCTTGGTGCCATTAGCCATCGCCGAACGAGCATAAGGATCGATGGTGTCGTTGACTTCACCATTAACCGAGACTCGGTACTGGTAAATCAAACCATGCTGATCGCCATCAATTGAACCGAACCAAGTTCCCTTCACACCTTGAGTCAGCTGTATCACAGTTGGCGTATCTGAGATTGACGAAGGTGGCAGTGCATTTCCGAATGTCAGAAGTTTAACGTCGGTAGCTGTTGGTGCCCAAACGCGGAAACTGGTTTTGGTAGGTGTGTAGGTGTTCCCTAGATCATCTCCGTCGTAAGTGAATTTTTCCGCAAAGGTAGGCGAAGAGAAGATTTGACCGGTTACGACAGGTGCGCTGCCAAAGCCAGTTTCAACAGTTCCACTTGCGTCAGATAGTGCAATGTCTGGAGATGTTTTTGCATACGAGAAAGTGATTGCAGTTGGCGATGCAGTTGGCGTTGGTGAAGCTACTACTTTAACGACACCATCTATTCGACCATCAACATTTTTTACAATCACAGTTTGACCAGGTGAAACACCAGGTGCAGTAGTAGTCGTCAAAGTTGCAACATTTGATTTCACTTGCTTCTTCGTGACCGCAAATGATCGAGTGTTAGTTACGGTATATGTTTTGCCCAATACCATGTCGGCATCTGTTGTAAGCCGGAGCGCTCTGGTGGTTCTAATAGTTTTACCAGCTTGAGCTACCGCCACTGAGACAATATTTAATCCGTCAGAAATTGTCCAGCCTTGTGCGCCAGTGTCGCCGGTAACGCCACGGAAAGTTTCGCTCAGTGTGACATTGATGGTTCGATAATCATCTTGGGTTGCGCTATAAATTTCAGCACACAAACATGGAACTGAAGTATAAACTTTGGCAATTCCAGAGCGGATCCAAATTTCGGCATTTCCATTAGCATCAAACTCAGTAATAAATCGATCGGAGCCGACATCCTTAGACCAATCATCTTTGCGAACGATAAAGCCAATCTTTTTGACATCCTGAATATCAGTCAGAGTCAGAGTCAACTTCTTGCCATACGCATCAGTTCCATTGAAGAGATTTCGCGCTGAAGTATCTTGAGTGCCAATCAGGCCATGTTCTTTGGCGTAGTCGTCAGTGAACCCTGGAAACCAAATCCACATGTTCCAGTCGGTGTAGTTATTATCCGGGCGATTGTAGTGAATCGTTATGGTGCTTGTTGTGGATGCTGATGCCGGGGCAAATCCATATGCACCTAAAAACCCTGCTAGTAGTGAAAATGCGGCAAGGATTCTGATGATTGCCTTGCGCTGAACTGATACCTTCATTTGATACTTTTTCCCTTTTTCTATGTTGTTTAACATCAAGATTTCGTTATTTACTAGCCCTTAACAGAGCCTGCGGATAGTCCCTCGACGATGAAGCGCTGAAGTACTTGGAAGAGGATTACAACTGGTAGCGCAGCCAACATGGCGCCAGCCGCAAATACCCCCCAGTTTGATGCGTATCGCCCTGAAATAAATGAACGAAGGCCAACAGCCAGGGTCATCTGATCGGTCTTAGTCAAGAAAATGCTGGCTAAGACGAAGTCGTTCATGAGTCCGATGAAGGAGAGCAACATAACTACCGCGAGCATTGGGGCTGCCAATGGCAAAATGATTTTCATGAACACTTGGTTAGCGGTAGCTCCATCAACAATTGCCGCCTCATCGAGCTCACGAGGTATGGTGTCAAAGAAGCCCTTGAGCAAATAAGTGTTGTAGCCCATTGCCCCGCCCAAATAAATAAGAATTAGTCCGGCAATGGTGCCAGTTCCCATGAATGGGAAAATTGTTCCGATTTTCTGCATAATCAAAAAGAGTGCAATGAAAGAAAGGATCTGGGGAAACATTTGCAGAATGAGCAGTCCACCAAGACTAAGTCGGCGCCCTTTGAAAGCAATGCGACTAAATGCGTAAGCGGCCACAGTTGCGACTGTTACTTGCAAGATTGCTGCCACAGAAGAAATCATGAGCGAGTTACCATACCAATGTAGGTATGGATAATTCTCATAAGTTACGTCATTGCTAATGTCATGCTTGCCGAATAAGAATCGGAAGTTATCAAGACCAAAGTCGCTCCAGTGCAAATTCAGAGTTGAAAGTGTGCCAGCCGGATTCAAGGCTGCCATCATTACCCAGACAATTGGCATGACAGCGAATAAAAATGCTAGGACGGCGGTTAAATACCGCCACCAAAGTTTGCCTCTATTCTTGTTGCGCTTTTTCGGTGCACGCGACTGCACCTGGCGAGCTGCCACAGAATCCAAAGTTTGAGTTGACATATGCTCTCCTAGTTCAAAGTCTCTAAAGCACGGGTACGGGTGAATGAAAGTGTTGAGATGCCCGCAACAATAAAGAAGATCAAGATCGAAATAGCACAAGCCAGACCGTAATCGTTACCGTGTCCCGATTCAATAGCCAACTTGTAGGTGTAGGAAATCAAAATATCGGTTGAGCCAGCAATTTCAGAATCTGCAGCTGGAGGTCCACCACCAGTCAATAGATAAATGCCGCCAAAATTATTGAAATTGTAGGCAAAGGATCCAATTAGCAATGGAGATACGGTGACCATCAGTAATGGCAATTTGATTCTGGTAAGTATCTGGCGCGGTTTTGCTCCATCTACCGAGGCCGCTTCGGCGAGCTCGGCTGGAATGGACTGAATAGCGCCCGTGCAAATTAGGAACATGTAAGGGAAACCAAGCCATAAATTAACCAGCACCGTTGATACTTTTGCCCAAAATGCATCCGTTAGCCAGGGAATGTTTGTTCCGAGCAAATTATTGATAACGCCAAAATCATCATTAAGGAAGCCGGCCCAGATCAGTAAAGACAAAAAGCCGGGCATTGCGTACGGAATAATTAGCGAGGATCTCAAGAACTTGCGACCTTTGACGCCTGGATGATTCAAAATCAAAGCCAAAGTTAAGCCCAGGATAAAGGTAGTTATCACAGTTAAGAATGCGTAGACGAAGGTCCAAATCAAAACTCGAACAAATGGGCCTCGGACTACCGGATCAGTGATTACAGAGTGAAAATTCTTGAATCCTACATTTACTCGCCAACCAGGTGTTAGTGAAGTGCCGTCTTCAGCTACGAATGCACCTTCGACTTCCTTGAAAACATATCCAGTTGTTGTATCTATCAACTGATCTTTTTTGGCGTCATAGATTACGGTGGTGGAATACTCATAGCCAACGGGATAGGTATCACCTTTTATGTAAGTGTCCTTACTTATCGGAGAGGCGAAGTCCGTGAGCGAATTTTGGATTGACTCGGACGAATTGATTTGATCGTCACTGTATACATTCCAATCCGCTGGAGGCAGCGGCAGGCCATCTGAATCAAATTTAGGAGAGGGAATCTCTGTTGCTGCATCTTCGGTGCCTAAGTAAACCTTCTCGGTCTCTGGATTGACTATCAGAAGTCCGAACTCTTTACCTTTGTGGATAGCTCGAATTGGGTATTCAGGACTATCTTCAACCTGCTGAACATATGAAAGCAGCACGGCCTTTCGGGCTTCATCTCTGCTGACAAAGTGTTCGGTCGAATAATTGCTAAAAGCAGCTACTGCAGTAAATAAGACCGGATAGATCTGGAAAATTACTAACAGAATGGTGCCTGGCAACAGCCAGCGAGAAGCCTTAGTTCGCTTGGCCAAATAGACGATGTTGATAATCACAGTGGTAATTACCAACCAGGTCAAGGCTAACCAGTTGCTGGAAACTACTAAGTGGGTTCCAGCCCAAAATGCCAAAGAATCAATAAGTCCCAAGAACAGAATTCGGGCAACTAAGCCAACCACCGATTTAACCCCACCTAATTAAAATATGTAGTTCATCGACTAGCGCAGACACTGGCAAATTGCTAAGTATCTGCGCTAGCCGATTCGTGAACTTTCGCTTTCGTAACTCTTTTTACTTTATTGCTTTCGAGATGGTTGACTGCGCTTTCTTGAACCGCTTGGAAGCAAGTTTCTCGGTCTTGACCTGGCTCCAAGCATTACCTAACGGAGTCCAAACAGCGCCCATCGCCAGAATCTGCGGCATGGTGATTGCACCTTGACCGGCCTTGAAGAATGCCGCGCTGTCAGGATCTTTAAAGGCAGCTCGAGCAAGTTTATTTGCCGGAGTCCGAATGGTTAGATTTGCAATCCGAAGTTGTGCGTCCTTGGTTGTCAGATCCGCAAGAACCTGGTTTACCTGCAACACGTTCTTATGCTTGCCAGGCGCTGCCCACTTAGTGCGCATCGCACCCTGCACGCCATAAAACGGAACTGCCTTGAATCCCTTAACTACCGTTGGGAATGGTGACATCTCGTAATTGATGTTCTTTAGTCGGATCTTGTCCAAGTTCCATGGACCTGTAACCATGTATGGGGCTTGCTTGCCGGTAAAAGCTGCAAGAGCAGTATCGCCAGTCACATTTACATTAAACAGTTTCTCGCGATACCACTTGTCAATCAAGGTTGAATTCTTGAGGAACTTGCTGTTTGCAATTCCCAGTTTGTTGGTGTTCCAGTTCCCTGATGAGCCACCGAATATATATCCGCCTAGTCCAGAAAAGAATGGGTACATGTGATACGGATCACCTGGCGAAACTGCGAGACAGAATTTTGCTTTCTTGTTCTTCTTAAAAAACTTCTTGCAGTCCAACTCGATATCTGCCATCTTCTTTGGTGCTTTAGGCACCAAGTTTGCATTTCGGAACAGTGCCACATTTTCGACAGCTACTGGCACGCCATAGGTGGCACCACCGAGTTTGAATGCATCCTTGTCGCGCTTATCAAACTGGGAAGCATTGGCTATTGTCAGCGGAAGAATCGAACCATCTGATTGCAGTGGGCCAATCCAGTCATGCGCGCCCACGATAATGTCTGGAGCATCAGTATCCGAAACAGTCTTCAATTTATCTTTATGGCCGTCCTTGCCGATAACATTTACGACAATTGACTTATGCTTTCGGTTAAAGGCCTTAGCCCATGATTGAAATGCACTTGCCCGGTCCAAATCGGTCCAAATCGTAACTACAGTTGCTGCCTGAGCTGCAGGCATTGTCAACCCTGTTACCAACATAGCTGCAGCTACTATGCCACCTACTATTCCAACTTTCTTACTTTTCATTTTTCCTCCGAAGGACTTGGTTTTAGCACGTTAAACACATGCAGGGTTGATTAGTTAATAGTGATTCTGAACTGGTTGGTATAAAGTTTGAAAGCTGCATTACCACTTTGCATTGCACCAAGTTTGCAAGTTCCAGGACTCTTAGCGAAGAGTTTGCCAGACTTGATTTTGCAATTTTGTGGCGTAATCACTGTCCACTTAACCACAAGCTTGGCATCGGTTTTTGCCGGCAAAGCTACACTCTTGCCTCGCTTGAGAGATGTTGGGACCTTTGATAATTTTTGGGCAGCCTTAATTGCTGGATCTGGAACAAGCACTTTGTCGAAGACTGTCTTATTGCCTTGCTTAATCCATACCTCAGTCATTGAGCCAGTGATGTTAACAGTGCGCTGACCACCGAGTCCAGTTGGCAGTTCCCCCGAAGCAAGGTCCATAGTTGAACCCTTCTTGATGGTGATAACAATCGAAGATGCTGTGCGATCGAATTCGTAAACGCACGCAATGCGGCCGAAACTGTCCTTCAAGTCAGGGCTGTAGGCAACACCATTTCCAAGGTGATTAACTTTCCAACCTGCATAATCTTGCAGTGGGCGACTGTAATGAACTGCCACCAAATTTCCGGTGGGATTAGTCAAACTAGCTTTATCAGTCATGTCCAAATAGGTAACGGTTTCCTCGCCAACAGTCTTGTCGACGGTAATGTCCACCAGCGTGCCACCGTCGTCAAATAGATTGGCATCCAGCCAAAAGTCTGTGTACTTTTTCGGAGACAAAGTTGCAGTGAATACCTCTGACTGAAGCGTGAGTGCATTTCCACCCTTACGCAAAATAAACTTTTGGTCCACTTGGGTAATGTCGGGCAAGTTAATGCTTGCTACCCGACCAAAGCAATCAGGCGCACTAGCAAATGGCACGGCCTTGTTGTCAGCCGAATCCTCTTCTTGGGTCAGGATGTCCCATCCGGTGTACTTATTATCTCCTCGCTTGTAGTGAATCCGAAGTACTCGATCGTTTGGATTTGAGGTATAAATCATTGAATCGTTTTGCTTAAGCCAAACTTCAGTGGTTCCAGTTGGCTTCATGTCTATGAAGCGATCTTCAGCAACATCATTTTTATTTGAACCAATACGAACTATGAAGCCTACCTTTGTTGAAGCACTGGTAACTTTAATGATCGCTTTCGCACCGAAATTATCCTGGTCGGCAGGATCAAATTGCCATCCGCCACCAACTTCTCCCCAGGTTGCAGTATTGCCTGAGTCTGAATCACCGGTCTGCCAGAGCCATAAATTCCAACCATCATAGAGTCCACAAGGATCTTCATCGCAGTATCCGTTAGCAGATGTTCCGTCATTATCGAGTGTTGTACGTGAGTAATGAATTATGAGAGTTCTGTCGCCAGCGGCTTGCGCTGACGTAGCGGTCAAACCGCCAGAAAAAAGTGCTACAGCTAGTGCAGCCAAAACCATTGATTTAATTTGACGCGCAGTTCGCTTCATCAAAAATTGTCCTATTCGAATTTTCGCTACCTTGAATGAAGGTCGCATGTTGTTTTTCTGACTAATTGCCTTCGATGTATCCACGATTCCCCCTCATAATCAGAGCCGTTGCTCCTTTTTAACTATCCGTGGATTGGATAGCCTCGTTAATTACCTCAAGGTTGGGGCTTGCAACAAAGTGTTACAAGCCCCAACCCCTTAAGGTTTTACCCCTTTAGTTTTGCAACTTAGGCAGTCGTAGCTACGGTGCCAGACTTGGTTGCAGTACCACCAGGAGTTACCACAGACACTGAGGTACCAGTCTTATTGGTAGGCGCAGTGAATGTGATCTGAGTGCTGCTAACTACGGTGAATTCAGCAATGGTATTTGCACCAATGCGAACCGCAGTAGCACCGGTCAGATTTGTACCAGTGATTGTCATCGTGGTTCCCTTAACGAACTTAGATGCATTTGCACCAGTTCCCTTTGTTCCAGTCACCGCAGTGATTGAAGGAGCTGGGATGATCGTTAGGTCGTCTGCGCTGGTTACAGTGCCACCAGGGGTGGTTACTGAAACCTTGCCAGTAACAGTTCCAGCTGGAACCTGGTAGGTAATTGAGGTTGCTCCGGCGGTCTTCTTCACCAAAACCTTAGTACCCATCTTTACTGCTGTTACTCCCGCAAGATTTGCACCATTGATGGTAACAATGCCACCGACTGCTACAGAACTTGGCGACAAGCTGCTGATTACTGGCTTCATTCTGAACAATGCCGACGAGGATGCAGTTCCACCAGCAGTGGTGATTGAAATCTTGCCATCTTCAGCACCAGCAGGTACCACGAAGGTCAACTTGTTAATCGCAGTGACGGTGAAGTCAACTGACAATGTACCAAGTTTCACAGCCGTTGCTGCGCCAGCGTTAGTTGCGGTGACAGTAACTGTATCTCCAACTAGACCAGCAGCTGGTGAAGCAACTGGTGCACTTGGCAGATTGTTAGCGGTTGTCAAGGCAATTGAGCCAGTAGAAGTTGCGCTTCCACCTGGGGTGGTTACTACAAGCTTGCCGGTAATCGCTGAGGTTGGCTTGGCCAAGCTAACTGAAAGCTTGGTAGCCGACAGTGCGCGAGCTACTGCTGGTGCAGTAGCTGCAGGAACAGCAGCAGTACAGACATAGCCCTGCGAACGAGTTACAGATCCACACTTGTACACATTGCCAACCTTGGTAGCAAGCACAGCTGGTACTGCAGCGCGAACTAGATTCGCCCGTACGCTTCCATCAGTTGGGAAGTTAGTTCCGCTTACCTCGAAGGTCTTGTTTCCACCAGTTGTGGTTGGAAGCGAGCCACTTAGAGTAGGTGCTCCGTATGGATTTGAGGAGTAGACCGCTTTTTTGCCCTGCTTTACATAGACATCAACAGTCCCTGCACCTGATGGAGCACCGTCCTGAACTGAAGTGAATGTAACTGAGTCCTGGTTACCATTTCCATCGAGACCGTTCTTGGTAGCCGTATCCCAGTTATCACTACTGCGCAATAAGAAACCAAATCCGGAAACTGCAGCGGTGTTGTTCACGGTCAAAGTCGCAACCTTGCCGTAAGCATCTTCACCACTAAAGTCGAGCTGACCACCAGTACCGATGTTCCAGTACCAAATGTTCCAGCCGTCGTAGTCGCCTGCTGGGCGGTTGTAGTGGATGCGAATGGTCTGGCTTGATGAGTAGCTGATTAGGCTCTGACAAACTGCGTCGAATCCAGTTCCAGTACAGCTGTAGTTTGGATCTGATGCGCCAGCTTCCCAAGGAGCTGAAACTGCGCCAGCGGCTTCTGCATCTGCTTTGGATGAGAAGAATGGTCCGTCTGATCCGTCAAGAACCCAAACTTCAGTTGTTCCACTTGGATCTAGGGTGATCAAGTGGTTACCGTCTCCATCACCAGTACACTGCGCACATGAAGCACGAGTCGACCAGTCATTCTTACGAATGATGATGCCGATAGCAGGAAGCAGCTTTGTTCCAGTGAGGTTTTTCTTGAATACCTTGCCGTAAGCATCCTCGCCATTGAAATTATGGCAGGCGAAATCGCCAAAGTTATAGATACATACATCCCAGCCACGGTAGCTATTAAAGCCAGTGACGTTCTTACCTTGGTAGTGGATGGTCAGTGCTTGAGTGTTAGATGCGGTTGACACCGGAGTACAAACACCATCAGCACAGTCGTAATTAGGGTCAGTTGCGCCAGCTTCCCAAGGAGCGGATCCAGCGCCAGCATCCTGAGCGTCTGCCAATGAGGTGTAGTAAGCAGCCTTATCAGTTCCGGCAACAATCCAGACCTCAGTTGAACCGTCAGAATCTAGAGCAATGTAACGGTTGCCCTTGTCCTGGCCTGCGGGTGCATTCCATTCTTTCTTGTCCCAAGCATTTGTGCGCACGATTGTGCCGATTGTGCTGAGCGTTGCTGAATCGCTAACTGTAAAAGTGTAACTTTTACCAAACGAGTCAGAGCCATTGAAGTAGGTTGCTACATTCCACTGAGCAGTGTCAGTTGAAGTACCAGCTCCCTTAAAGAGCCATAAATTCCAACCCTTGTAGCTATCAAAATCAGTTGCTGCTGGATCCTGATAGTGAATCGTAACTGTATTGCTTACGTTGTCCGCTTTTGCAGGTGATGCAAAGCCAGCAGACAACCCAGCAACCATTAATGTTGCTAGGAATGGCACGAAGATTTTTCGAGCCAGTGCCTTTGATGAAATCACGATGTGATGTCCTTCCATTCGTAACCGATGCAAATTGATTGAGCAACTGTGTTGAATTCCCCTTCAATCGCAAATTCATAATAGGCAGAAATTAACGAAAAAGTAATGAAAAATTTTGAAAAAATTGTAACGATTTTCGTGTAAGCGGTTTCACAAAATTTGTAAGCGGTTTCACGCTAAAAATACCGCAAAGTGAACAGGTATTGAATCAAATTTCCTAAATCATTTCATCCGGTAGCTCAGGATTTTTGAGGTAGAAATTTCTCCATTCAGCATCACTACTTCAGCTTTGTAGGCGTAAGTCGTTGCACGCTTCAATGAACTTCTTAGCGGAAAGATTCGATGCGTGTTCAAAGTTTGTGAACTCGTACCTGCTGAGTAAATTGGCGAGTTGTCACTTCCTAGGTAGGTCCATTTTCCAGCAGGTGCTTTTCGATAAAAACGCACCTGCTGATAAGCAGTGTTTGTAACTTTTGCCTGCAACTGATATTGATTGCTGTCGTATGCACTAGTTCTAATTGGATCTAACTTAATCGAAATATTTTCGGCTGTAGGTGTTGCAGATCCTGACTTAAAGATTCCCCAGCTATTTTTTGGCACCTGGACTTTCACACTAGCAACATCTGGATTCAGACTTCCTTCACCTAGCACTCTTGACCAGTTTGAATTGGTAGCGCCGACTGTAACATTTTTATCAATTGCTGAGTTGCCTGAGTTAAATACACAAAGATACTCAATGCCAGTGTCTGGATTTATTCTGCTGAAGGCTAGGATTCCCGAGCCAGTTAATCGGATTATTTGTGGGCCAGCAGTGAATGCCGAATCGCTACTGCGAAGCGCAGTTACCTCTTTGATAGTGTCCTGAATCGGATTAGTTGAATCAAAGCTGCTTCCAGAGCCGATAGGGGTGCCACCAATTCGAGCTTCGGTTTTCCACTGACTAACTTGGGTTGGGAATAGATCCTGCCGTGCCTGTTGATCACCGCCACCACCTAAGCCGAATTCGTCACCGTAATAAACGGCAGGGTTACCACGCAGGGTGAACAACAGCGCATGTGCTAGCTTTACCCGAGCCAGTTGTAAAGCTTTGTCGTTTGTTGCTCGCGTAATGAATGAACCAACGCGACCCATGTCATGATTGCCCAGAAAGGTCACTAGTTGGTTTGCATTACTAGTTGCCGTTGTATACGAGTCATCGCCATTCAAAACTGAAACAAGGCCATTTGTCGAACCAGTGTTGATGAAACTGAGTAGTTGGCTTTGCAACGGAAAGTCTAGGACTTCATTAAAGGATGCGTTTTTGACCCAATAAGAAGTTTGACTCTCATCGGCATCATAAACTTCGCCCCACATTGGAAAATTAGTTTTTCCTTGCTTCGCTGCCGCCTTGCGCATTGCCGGTAAGAATGATTTCCAGAATTTTTCGTTTACATGTTTGGCCGTATCTACTCGAAAGCCATCAACGCCAGTGTTTGTTATCCAATCCGCGAAAATCTGGGTCATCCCCTTCACTACTACAGGGGATTCGGTGAACAAATCATCTAGGCCAAAGAAGTCGCCAAACTGGCTAGACTCACCGGTAAAAGTTGTGTTTCCACGATTGTGATAGTTACGAACATCATTTAGCCAAGCCGGAGTTTTAACCCTGGAGTCTGAGTTATTAAGCAGTGGTGGGTTGGGGAATGAAGTATCGGGATTTAGTTGGCTCAGCTTGGGAAACTTTGTTGACCCAGCTAGTTTGGTTGCATCAAACTCCTTGCCATTTTTAAGTAGGTAAGGAAAGAAATCGGTATCTGAATACCCAGTACCAGCAGAAGAGTAAATCACATCACCAGTGTGGTTAACGACAATATCTAAAATTACGCCGAGGCCTTGGTCGTGAGCAGCCGAAACAAAGTCTTTAAAATCTTGCATCGTCCCGAGGTGTGAATCAACTTGATTAAAACCTGCACCCCAATAGCCGTGATATCCCGCACTGCTCTCATCTGGTGCAACGGTAACTTGGCGCACAACCGGCGTAACCCAAATTGCATTAAAGCCAAGTGATTTTATGTAAGAGATTTTGCTAGTGAGTCCGGCTAAGTCGCCACCGTGATAAAAGCCCGTTGCCAAAGGGTTGAACCCCGATTTAGTTGCGCCACCACTTAGGAAGCCACTGTCATTTGCTGGATCACCATTTGCAAACCGATCTAGCATCACGAAATAGATCATTGGATTCTTGACCATTTGAAATGGCTGGGATTCGGCGCGCACCGAAATTTGACTAAACAGTGTGCCGAACAGCAGAAAGGCCAAAGTCATGAAGGTCAATCGGGTTCTCTTCATGACAATCGCCAAATTCCCCCACCTGCAGAGTCGATGTTAACCGTGACAGTCTTCCCTGAATGCTTAGCACTAAAACCAAATAGTGCTTCAACTTGAGTAAAGCTCCATGTTGGAAGTGTGATTTCAACTTCACCTGCTGGCTCACGCGCGATAACTGCGAAAATTCGCTCCTCTTTTATTTCGCGCAGGTACGCCAACACATCGTCAGTTGCAAAAATAATCCGCAACCCGCCATAGGCGAGCGCTTCACTACTGGTACGCAATCTATTTAGCAATCTGTAGGAATCGAGTAGGTCGATGTCCCATTTGTCCTGCAAATGCCATGGGTGGGTTGTGCGCGAATCCTCGCCCCAGAGTCCTTGTGCCCCTAATTCGTCGCCCGCAAAGATCATTGGCGTGCCTGGAAAGGTGGTCATTAATGTGGCAGCAGCAATTTGTCGACCCCGGGAACCAACAATTGACCGAACTCTCGGCGAATCATGGCTACTCAATAAATTCCAACTTGAGCAGTAGCTGCGCCACGGCATTCGTGAAGAATACTGGCGAATAACTTTCAACATTTCTTCTGCAGAAACCTGTGGAATTATGCCCTGGGGTACCTTGGCGTAATCTAACTCTTCGATGTTGGTCATTGAGTCAGCAACGAGCCACATCAATGCAGGATTACGAAATGCAGTGTAATTCATGTTTCCGTACCAGCCATCGCCATCAAGATCAGGCCCTGAATCATGGTTGTGCTCGCCAATCAAAATCTTGTCTGGGCCTTCGAGTGACACTGCTTCGCGAGTCAATCGGGCAACTTCCTTGGTCATGTCTAATGTGCCAAGGCGTCCAGACATGTTTGCCACATCAACCCGCCAACCATCTAGGTTGTAAGGGGCCCGCAACCACTTGCGGATGACGCTGTCAGTTCCAGTAATTAATCGTTCACGCAGAGCTTCCGACTCATAGTTGATCCCAGTTTCTCGCTACTGCCCAGGCCGGAACTTCATATTCTCGTCCTGAACTGGCAAAGCGATCTGGAAATATTTGATAAATAGTCGAACGCCGTGCCCAATCAGCAATTTGCTTATGCGGCGTAATTACAAAATCAGCGGCATCATTAACGTCATGATCAACCCAGCCAAGTTGAGTGAGCCAGCCATAGCCAACATTGCCGCCGCTAATCAGCCAGCGATAATTCGTGCGTGGGTTATGCACCAGGCACTCGGCCTCATACCAATTATCAGAATCGCCCGGGAAAGGTGATGATACTTGCTTAGCAAGATTCGCTACCGGCTCGCCATCTCGCACCTGCCGCAATGCAACCACTGTTGGCGTTAATTCACTGGGAATACGAAGGTACAGCTTTACCGTCTCGCCCAGCTTCGGGTGGGAGTTACTTAAATAAAGGTCAGATCCATCGTGATGAATCAAGTCGGTATTACGCACAGTGAATTACCTCGTTGAGTGTAGGTAGGAGTTACCCTACCTACACTACTTGGCAGTGACCTTGAGGGCTGCCTTGCTCTTGACTACCCCACCATCGGTTGTGACAGTGAAAATACCCTTAGCTGTCACCGCTGCCCGCTTTGGCAGGGTGAAAGTAAACTTGGTTGAGGATGCACCAGGTCGTAACTTCACAGTCACATTACCAACTTTCACGACAGCGCCAATTAGATTGCGACCGATTACGGTTACAGTTCCAACGCCACGCTTCTTAGAGGCGCTCTGGGTGAATGACTTGATTATTGGGGCTGGAGTTGAAATGGACACCTGCCTGGTAACTACGCCACCTGGAGTCGTAATAACCAGAGTTGTGCGTCCTGGGCCAAGCTGCGGAACGGTAATCTTGAGCTGAGTATCTGTGGAACTTGCAGAAACCGTTGCCAGCACTCCTCTGACCCGAACTTTAGCCCAAGTAAATCCTGAACCACGCATTGTCAATGTGCTACCCGGCTTTAACGAAGTGTCGCTCATCCAGGTAACAACGGGTGGCGAAACGATTTCATAAACATCATCGGAAGTCGCTACGCCACCGGCAGCTGTCAAAGTGATGGTTCCGGAAGTGGCACCAACTGGTACGACCACAACAACTTGTGAGTCTGTCATCTTTGTAAGTGGATCGGTTAGATCGGCTAGGACTGGTGAGCTGTCTTCGTCGCCATCGAATGAGACGGAGACTAAGCCGCCTAGATTTGAACCGCTAATTGATAGAACTGAGCCTTCTTTGCCCATCAAAGAACTCAAGGAGAGAATTTCAGGCGCTGAAGCCAAACTAAAGACATCAGCGGAAACCGCTGAGCCACCGCTGGTAGTGACTGAGACATTTCCGGTTGCGGCTCCCTCTGGAACAACAACAGAAATGCTCGATCCATCTTCAGCTACTACGGTGTTGAAGTCGGTTAAATCAGCTTCGATTCCATTAAAAGTGACCGACAGGACACTATCAAGATTGGTTCCGTAGATGGTGATGACATCACCAGGAATTCCACTAGTTGAGCTGAGTGAATCAATGGTAGGTGCTGGCAGAACTTCATAGGTGTCTTCGCTTGTCGCGATACCACTGAAAGTCGTTACAGTAATCGTTCCGGTACTTGACCCAGCCGGAACAGTCACCGTGACCGATGAGCCATCTGGATTAGCAACATAATTGGAATCAGTTAAATCTGCAGTAACTGAACCAGATACCCCATCGCCATCAAATGTCACTGATGAGATTTCAGTTAAGTGAGCACCATAAATTGTGACAACATCTCCTGCTTTGCCGCTTTGATCACTAAATCCGTCAATTGAAGGTGGGTCGGCAACGATGCCGACACTGGTTGAGGCAGTCTTTTGGTTGTCCCAACTAATTAGAATTTCGGCTGAACCTACCGGCAATCCTTCTGGAACCAAGATGAGGATTGAGTGTCCGTCACAATTGTTAAAGTCTGGATCAAATGTTCCATTTGGATTGAAGGCGAAGCCGCCACAATCAATCACGGTTGTCTCTTGGCCACCTACTGTTACCACTGGGTTATTGCCAAAGTTTGTGCCCAGAATGGTAATTACATCTCCCGCTTGCACGGTCTGTGGCAGAACAAGTGATACGACTGGGTCAACGCCCGGACTGTCTGTTGGTGTTGGTGTATCTGTTGGTGTCGGTGTATCTGTTGGTGTCGGATTTACGCCTTCAGTTACCGAAAACGCAGTCGTGACTGAACCAGCGAGATTAGCAATATCCAAAATATACTCACCTGGAGCTAAGCCAGCTGGCACCTCAAAAGTAATTGATGTTGTTGTTGCCGACAGCACATTTGCCGGCAAGTTGCCCAGCAAGACAATTGCACTTGAGCCTGTTTGTGGGATGAAGTATTTTCCGGTTACGGTAATTGCGTCACCGGGAGCACCAGAAATTGGACTGACTTCACTGATAATCGGGCTAGGTGAATCAAGCGCTGTTAGAAAGCCACTTGCGCTACCGCCCTCTGTATTAACAACAACTGTTGTCTCGCCCGAGGTGACTCCATAAGGCATTATGGCAGTAACAATTGAAGCGGTTGCCTGCAGGACTGCTGCTGACACCCCACCTATCGTTACTGTGGCACCTAAAAGATGTGAGCCAGTAATTGTTAAAACGTCACCTTCAATGGCACTTGCTGGATCGACTAAGTCTATAACTGGAGCTGCAACATTCAGAAAAGTTAACGGCGGGCTGGTGGCTGTACCTCCTGGTGTGCTAACCGTAACCACGCCAGAAATTGACTCAGGAACAATAACCGTAATTGAGGTGTCTGTGATGATGACTCCGACTCCAGTTAGATCAGCTTCTACACCCGAGAAATTGACACTGGAAGTAGTTGACAAGTTTGTTCCAACAATTTTCACAACGTCACCCGCGGTTACCTCAGTGATTGGGTTGTCTTGCAAATCAGTAACCGAAGAAACTGTTGGCGCAGCAGGAAGAACTGTGTATCCCGCAACTGTTGAGCCCGAAGCTGTCGTAACACGAATTAAGTAAGCACCGGTAGCAAGATCGGCAGGCAGAGTGAAGGTAATCACAGTGTCACCAGAAACTGCCTCAAGAGGTGTTTCAATGCCATCAATAGAAACAACGCCATCCAAAAGGCCGCTACCGTTAATTACTACTACATCCCCAGCATGAGCTGATTCGGGGCTAAAGGAATCGATGGTCGGGCCACTTGGGTTTGTACTGTCAACAATTGTTAGCGCTGCAGAATTTGAGGTTCCTGAGTCCGTTGTGACAGTGACAGAAACATCTCCTGCCGCAAGGCCACCGGGGACAATGAATGACACTGCACTAGTCGAGCTTGCGTTCACGTTAGCTGCGAAACCGCCAACAGTAACGGTTGGCGAGTTTGGGTCTACCTGAAGATCAGTTCCAAAAATTGTGACTTCATCGCCAGCAGAAGCCGATGTAACGCTAAGCGATGTGATTGCTGGTGCTGTTGGAGTTGTTGTATCAGTTGGCGTCGGTGTTGGCGTAGGAGTGCCACTAATGTTGCCAGGATCTGTTGCAAAAGCAGCGTTTCCAGTTGTGTCACCCGAGACTAGCCAAGCACTGGTAGTTCCGCTGGTATCCACTGAAAGATACCGGTGGCCATCAACATTTCCGCCGTCTTTGACCCACGTGACGCCATCGGCAGCAAGTGAGTACACAATCATGTTTAATGTTTTCGTTTGCCCAGCGTAGTAAGGCAACGTAGTTTCAATGAATGCGCCAAATTGATCCGAACCAACTGTGTAACCGGCTGGGCTTGTGGCATCAAAGTCATAGGTTTTAGGACTCACCCAAAAAGTGGATGGCATAACTTTACTTTCGCTGCCAAGGTAAAGTTTCCAGCCGCTGTAATTGCCGTCAGTACGGTTGTAATGAATTTTTAAAGTTTGAGTTGCCGATGGGCTTGGCGAGAGGGAATCAGAAGTATAAATCGTTGTGTCGGCTGTGGCTGATGAACCCGAACGTAGCCAGACTTCAGAAGTTAAACCTTGCACGTTGAAAAAACGATCGGTATTACTTGCCAAATCGCGACCACAATTGTTTGTCCATGAGTTTGTAGAGCACTCAATTACACCAAAGCGGTCGATGTTAGCAGCGCCAGTTAAGGTAAAGGTTGAAACGGCGCCGTAGGAATCAATACCTGCGTTGTTGACTGGGACCCAAGCCGAACCTGAACCTACTGGTATGACGCCAGTGCCGCCGAAAGTTCCAGAAGCATTCGTGCCGGTGTACCAAACCCAGGCATAGCGTCCCGTGAAGTCACCAGCTTGGCGTGCATAGTGCATGGTCACAGTCAAGTCCCCACTTTGTGCAGCACTTGCTGGCACGGTCGAAGACAAAGAACCGATGGCCAGAATTGTTACAAGTAATTTAGTCGAAAACTTGATGAACTTGGACACTGAAAATATCCCCTTCTGATGAGATAACTCAATTAGCAATCGAATGAAGATTCTTTCGCTAAATCGTGCATCGCCTATTGCTAAAGACTATCCCCAGAATTTGCCCTAAATCAACGAAAAATTTTCTATTTTCCGTCACGATTTCGTTACAGACAAGCCGACAACGACTAATAAGCCACTTTCTAGACCTGAGACTGCCTTCGGCGATTAACCTTTAACCGAACCAGAGGTTAGGCCGCCTACGATATAGCGCTGCAAGAACTGGAAGAGCACGACCATCGGGATACTCGCTAACAGCGAGCCGGCAGCGAAAACACCCCAGTTCGACGATCGAGGATCTCCGACTAGGGTATGCAACCCCGTTGCTAATGTGTTACGAGTGTCATCACTACCAGTCAAAGTTAAAAATGTTTGAACGAGCAAAAAGTCGTTTATTAAGCCTATGAACGAGAGTAATCCGACCACTGCCAAAATTGGTGCTGAAAGTGGCAAAATTATTTTGAAAAATATCTGGGTGATTGTTGCACCATCCAGCAGAGCTGCTTCATCGAGTTCTGTTGAAATAGTGTCAAAGTAACCCTTAATCAGATATGCATTGAATCCCATTGAGCCACCTAAATAAACAAGTAGCAAGCCGGCATAGGTATTCTGATCAACTGCTGGCCAAATTGCGCCGATACGTTGTGCGATGGTGATTAATGCAACCAGACCTAAAGCCTGCGGAAACATCTGGATAATCAACAAACCGCTAATTGTTGCTTTTCTACCCTTAAAGCGCAGGCGGCTGAATGCGAATGCAGCGTAAGTAGCAATTACTACCTGCAAGAATGCGGCAGTAAATGAAAGCAAAAGCGAATTTCGGTACCAAGACCAAAACGGTGGATGCGATGCCGGAAGCGAAGGGTCACTATTTGGATCGTTGAAATCAATGAACAAGTGGCGGAAATTATCTAAGCCAAACTGCTTAGGCAATAGGTGGGTACCATCAAGAATGCCGAGGGAATTAAAAGCAGTAGACACCACGAATAAAACTGGAAAAAGTGAGAAGCAAATGGCTACTAGCCCAATAATGTAACGCCACCAAATCGTTCCTCGTTGATTCAGGCTGATAAAAGGCTTAGTAGACGATTTTTTTGCTACCAAACGAGCATTAGTTGTAGTTGCCATCACTTCCCCCTAGCTCAAATTCTCTAACGATTGAGCACGCTTAAATCCGTAAATGGAAATTGGCGCGATGAAGAAGAATATAAGTACTGAAATCGCGCAAGCCAAACCAAATTGTTGGCCAGAGCCAGAATTGAAAGCCATTTTCCAGGTGTAACTGAGCAAAATGTCGGTATCGCCAGCATTGGGGTCATTGCCAGTGAACGGCCCTCCCCCGGTGAGCAGATAGATGTTCATAAAGTTGTTGAAATTGTAAGCAAGTGAACCAATCATCAAGGGGGTCAAGGCCACCATAAGTAAAGGCATTTTGATCCGAGTCAGTATCTGGCTTGGTCGAGCGCCATCAACTTCAGCAGCCTCAGATAGTTCTGCTGGAATAGCTTGTAGCGCTCCAGTGGTTATCAAGAAAAAGTAAGGGAAAGCCATCCAAAGGTTGACCAGCAAGACTGAAACCTTGGCCCAAGTTGGGTCGAGTAGCCATCTGATGTTTGTCCCGAACACTCCATTGATGAACCCGTAGTCATCATTGAGCAAGCCCGCCCAGACAGATACTGCAACAATTCCAGGAACTGCATACGGAATAATTAGTAGGGAGCGCATTGAACGACGAAACTTCATGCGTGGGTGGTTGAGTGTTAATGCGAGGAACAAGCCAATAACAAATGAGGTAACAACTGCCAAGATTGCATAGGCGATATTCCACAGCAAGATCTTCATGAATGCGGATCTAATGTCTTGATCGGAAAATATCTTGGTGAAGTTTCCAATGCCTATCCAAGTTTGCCATCCAACCCAGGACTCGTCGCGTGTCATGTCTTCGCCATTGGGGCCAACGAACGAGCCATTAGTCTCACCGTAAACGTATCCGCTAGTCGTATCTACTAGCCGATCCTTCTTCTTGTCGTAGATAACAAGCGCCGTAGCGTTATATGGATTACTCGCTCCATCCCAAACTATGAATTCATTTTTGCCATTTGGGATTGCGAACTGCTCGCCTGGCTGAGCGGTGACAAAATCGACTTGCTTTTGCAACTCAGCATCAGAGGTTCCGTAAGCGGTCCAGCCTTCGGGAGGGACAATTGAACCGTCGGCTAGCTTCTTTGGATTTTCGATGATTGAATTTCCTGAGGAAGTACCGAATGAAACTTCACCAGATAGGGCATTTATCAAGATTAGGCCGAGTTGGTCACCTTTAAATACTGCTTGCTGATCGTAATAAATACCATCTTCACTTTGTTGTAGAGAGCTGGCAACCGTCGCAGTAATTGCTTCTTCGCGTGTTCCTTCATGGCCAGTAGCATTATTTGTTCCAGCCAGAACCACATTAATAATGATTGGGATGATGACGAAAATAGCAAGTAGCGTTGTGCCGGGCGCTAGCCAGCGAGAGGCTTTTGCCTTTGGCCAGAAGTAAACAATGTTTAAACCAATGAAGACGGTAAAGAAAACTATGGTTACCAATAAATCTTTTTGGCTTAAAACTCGTGGGATGGAGCCAATTGCAAGTGCGTCTAAAATGCCCAGAACCAGAATCCGCGCGACTAATTTAAACACTTACAAACCCCTCAGAATTTTAAACACTTTTTATTAGTAGGTGTGGGTACGAGAATACCCGCACCCACACCCAAAATCTAGAAGATTTTTGCGTCGGCTCTACTTGACAGCCTTGCGAACTACCGCATCTGCTGACTTAAAGGCTGGGGCGGCTTTAGATGCTCCGGATGTTGCCTTTACCCATGCAGTTCCGACGGAGGCCCATACTGCATTCATCGCAGTCATCGCCGCCATCGGAATGCCGCCTTTCCCAGCCTGCTGAAATTCTGACGCACCTGGGCGATTAAACTGCTTCGCTGCATCGAGGTTAGCTGGCGTACGAAGCATCAGATTCGAGATGAAGAGTTGTGCATCCTTTTGGGCTAGGGCGGTTAGTACTTTCTTTGCCGCAATCGTGACTCTATGCTGATTAGCCCACTTGGTCAGCATGGCACCCTGCACACCGATAAGTGGAACTGGCTGAATTCCTTTAACAATGTTTGGCACCGGTGTGATGGCATATTCAACGCCGGAAGAACGAATCTTGCCCAGGTTCCACGGGCCTGTGATGTAGAACGGCGCATTACCGCTAGTAAAAGCAGTAAGTGCGATTTCGGCACTTACTGAGGCCTTGATGAGACCCTCTTTATACCACTTGTCGATGATTACCGAGTTCTTTATGAACTTCGAATTGGCTACACCTACATCGTTAGTTTTCCATTTCAGCGAGTTGCCGCCGAAGAAATAACCACCTAGGCCACTGAATAATGGATACATGTGATATGCGTCGCCACCGGCACCCTGCGGCACTGCGAATGGCACGAAGTTACGGTTCTTAGAATTCTTCTTTTTAAGAGCAAGGGCAACCTTCTCAAGATCTGCGAAGGTTTTTGGTGCTTTAGGAACTAACTTTGTGTTGCGGAAAAGAGCTACATTTTCAGTCTGCATTGGCACGCCATATTGACGGCCACTGATTTGAAAAGCAGCTTTCACTTTTGGGTCGAATTTTGCAGTAGGGGGCAGGATTACTGGTTGAATTTTACTATCCGCTTTTAAGGCGCCAATCCAGTCGTGGGCGCCAATGATGATGTCTGGAGCATCAACTGGGCGAACTGTTTTCAGGCTTCCTTTAACGCTATCTTGGCCAACTACCTTTATTGCACCAAGTTTGCTGGCGTTTGAGGTGGCCCACATTTTGATGATTGCAACTCGTGCGTTGTCACACCAGATGACTACCGGCTTACTTGCCGCCTGGCTGGGGCTCGCAATTAGCGAGCCAGTTATTAAGGCAACGACTATCGACGCACTGAAACTGCGTTGAAAAGTTCTTTTCATTGGCGTAATCCCCTCCATCAAAATATCCATATTGTGCTACGGCTTGGTATCGGTCAATACCACGGTTGAGTTTGCTGGCACACTAACCTGACCATTGGTGATGGTTGCCAGTGTTGAAACGCCAGCCGCTGTGTCATTGACAACAACATACCAAGTGCCAGATGGCAGGCCCATGGTTTTCGCAGTGTCGTTTGGATTGGAGCCAATCACAATACGATTCCAAGTATCACCAAGTTTGCTACCGTCGCTTGCAGTGTTCTTGTACATAAAACCAAGTGCATTACTTGCGTAACCCGGCAACCATTCGAAACGTTTGTTAATTTCAGCAACACTGTTCATTCTAAAAAGTGGGTGGGCCTTACGCAGGGCGATCAAACCACGATAGTAATCAACATTGATCTTATTGGTCGAAGCTTGATTCCACTTCAGTGAATTAGTTTTTAGTTCCCAATCAAGTTTGAGTGCAGTGGTAGTAGCTGAGTCAGGTGGTGCATAGCTATTAGCGTTTCCACCCTTGCTACGCAAGAATTCCTGTCCTGCATGCAGGAATGGCATTCCCTGCGACAGCAGCATTAGTGAAGCGGCTTGCCTACCCTGGCGTTGCAATACAGTATCAGTAACTCCAAATGTGTTAGCTGCTTTCAACTTGTCCCAAAGTGTTAAACCATCGTGGACCTCAACATAGTTAACCGACTGCCCAGGAGTAGTTGCGGTCCAGCTTCTGCTGCTGGCTTTGTCGGTGTTGAAGTTAGTTGCAGTTTGACCAAAGATGCCATTTATTACCTGGTTAATGTAATTGCTCGCTAGGCCATTCACATAGCCTGGCAGGGTATCGGTTCCAGTATCGCCTTTAAGTCCGTCACGCAATTGATCATTAAAGAAGCCGATGCCTTGCAACTCTGTGTTGCCAGCATTTGCCTGGCGGGACTGCATTGAATAAGGCAACTGAGCCTTATTTTCGTCATAACTCCAACCTTCACCGAAAACGATAATGGTCGGATCAATTTTCTTTAGTTCAGTCATCACTTGGCCCATAGTCACCTTGTCGACCAAGCTCATAATGTCGAAGCGGAAGCCGTCCATGTGATATTGCTTTGCCCAGTAAACAACTGAATCAACGATGTACTTGCGAACCATTGGTCGTTCGGATGCGACATCGTTTCCACAACCAGACTGATTGGTTAGATTGCCCGAAGCGTCTGTGCGGAAGAAGTACCCAGGCACCAAGCTTTCCTGACTGAAAGTGTTTGGATTCATGACATGGTTGTAAATAACATCCATAACCACGCGCATACCATTGTTATGGATGGCCTGGACACCTTGCTTTAATTCGGTAATTCGAGCAGCAGGGTTAGTCGCATCGCTTGAGTAAGAGCCCTCAGGAACATTCGGATTTTGTGGATCATAACCCCAGTTAAAGGTTGGATTGGTTTCATTCACTGAACCAAAGTCGTAGACCGGCAAAAGTTCCAAGTGGGTAATGCCAAGATCCTTGATTGCGCCCATGCCAGTCTTGACGATTGATGCTGAGGGACAGGTCCATGGCGTTATGGCAGCTGGCGCGCTAGGCGTTGGTGCCGGCATCGCAGTAACTATTGATGTCGCTGAGGCTGCGCCTGAAACTGCTGTACTAGCAGGTGAATCGACGGTTGAATTTGATGCCTTCACTGTGTAGAAGTAGGTAGTACCATTTACCGCAGTCGAATCCGTGTAACCGTTGACAGTTGCTGTACCAATTTGAGTTGTTGCAGTGGTTGAACTTGCGCCGCGGAAAATTTTATATCCGGTGGTGGTTGCAGTTTGGTTCCACTTCAAAAATACTTTCGCATTTCCAGCTGTTGTCGCTAAGCCAGTGGGAGCGGTGGGAGCAGTCGGCGCTGGAGAAGCCACAGAACAGTAGGTGGTGTTGAAGTTGGTCAGTGCAGAGAACTTACCTTTTTGATCAGCTGGGTATCCGCTACTTGCATCCATAGACAGGTCCCGAACATGTAGTTCGTAAACAACTGCATCGGTTGCACTGCCACTGAAAGCAGGAGCCTTATCATTAGCCCAATTTGCTGGGTCAGTTTTAGTTAGATCTAAAATGACGCCGCGCGTTCCATTAATCGTGGTTGCACGGACATATGGGTCAATCGTTTCTAGGGTACGGTCATCAACGGTCACCCCATACATATAAATCTTGCCATTTAGGTCACCGTTTACAGTAGCTACCCAGGTTCCCTGCGTGCTCTTGGTCATTGGCACAGTGCTGCTTGGTAGTGCTGACGTTGCACTGTCATAAATCTTGACGGACAGTGCGGAGGCGGTGGGCGCCCATACGCGGAATTTGGTATTTAGAGCGGAATAAGTGGCACCTAAATCGTCACCGCTGTATACAAAATTTGCATTGAACTGCGTTGAGGTCAAAATCTTGCCCGAGTAAGTCTTTTGACTGCCAAAGTCAACGTTGTTTTTGTCCTTTAAGAAGATTAGGTAGTTGGTGCCTAGTGTTACATCAGAGCCAAGATTTAGCGTCGCCACCGATCCACTAACTGTTGCCGTTGAGATCGTTGGTACACCAGTAGCGCCCGGACATGGAGAAGTAGGGGCAACGACCACGTTTGACGGCGTTGGCGTTGGCATAGCTAGCACAGTTGATGTGGAAATCGGGCGGCTAGCGACAATGGCTGAAAGAGGAGAGTCAACTGTTCCATTGGTGGCTCGAACACCGTAGTTATAGGTGGTGAGATTTACTGCAGTTGCGTCGGTGTAACCATTTGCTGTTGTCGTGCCAAGAGCCGTAGTTGGCAGCACAATTGCGGCAGCTGCTGAAGGTGTTGGCGCTGGCATCACGGCGATAGTCGAGGTAGCGACTGGCTTGCTGAGTACTGCCGTTGAATTAAGCGAATCTCCTGCCGCATTTGATGCCTTTACCGCATAGTAGTAACTCGTGTTATTAACGGCCGTGCTGTCGGTGTAGCCATTGGTACTGTCGCCGCCCAAAAGTGTTGTGACCGAAGTTGCGCTCGCGCCGCGATAAACCTTGTAACTAGTCGCGCCAGCAACATGGGTCCACTTTAAGAAAACTTTCGCATTGCCGGCAATTGCGGTCAAACCGGTTGGGGCAGCTGGCAAAGTTGATGCTGCTCGGTAGACCTTATATCCGGTTGCGCCAGCAACATGGGTCCACTTTAAGAAAACTTTCGCATTGCCGGCGGCCGCTGTTACGCCAGTTGGTGCAACTGGAGATGGTGCTGGTTCTGCAGACGTGGTGGGGACCGGACAAATTGTGAAGTTAGCTGCAGCGGTACCAGTAGCAGGCGCGCGATTTAGGTTAACAGTAATCTTTCGGAAGTCATCGATGCTTGCACTCTTAATGCCTGGGCCTAATCGAGGCACAGAAGTGTAAACATTCTTATCGCCTTGCTTCAGCCAAATTTCAGCGTTGCCTGAAACAGGATCAATGTTAGTAATGAATCGGTCAAAGCCGATGTCTGTTGCATCCCAAAGACCTTGGCGAACAATGAAACCGATCTGAGTATGAACTGGCTGCATTCCTGTGATAGTTAGTTTCAATGTTGCACTGTAGTTCCAACTATCAAGAACTTTCGTAGTCGTCGGCTGGGTAAACGCATTTCCATTTGGGGCATTAACTGCTACGTCATCGGCTCCACCTGGAGCATCTTTCCAGATCCAGACATTCCAAGGGCCTGTGGCGCCAGCCGGGGTTGCATAATCACCTGCGTCGCGGAAATAGTGGATGGTTAGGTTAACCGTTGCCGGCAGCGCCTTAGCCACACCGACATTGAAACCTAGGAGTAAAGCTGTAACTGCCAACAGCGCGATAGCCGCTTTACGACTTAATCGTGCAATACTCAGTCCTGACATCCTTGTCATCCTTCCACTTTCCTGATGATTTCCACCTTAACTTAGGGTAAATCTGATAATTCCCACAACGGAAGCCCACTAACCCAATTGTTATCAAACTGTGTCTTTTCGGAGCTTAAAACTGCTAGTTGCCGGGCCCGCCTCGGACCCGGCAACTATTTAAGTTGCTTACCTTCGGATTAAGAAGTGACTGCAATCTTTTGCGAACTAGTTGATGACTGCCAAGCGCCACCAGATGTGTTGATGTTGACCGAGGCAGCCGTGGAGACAGTGGCAGTTGGCGGGATGGTGAAGGTTAACGAGGTGCCTGCACCATTGATGTTAACCGCCGAACTAGCTACGGTCACACTTCCAACCTTGATTGTGGCATTGGCTAGGAAGGAACCAGTGATGGTTACCGTGCCTACTCCACGCTTAGTTCCGGATTGGCTAACTGCGGTCACCGTAGGCGCTTGCACCTTAACCATGATCGACTTGGTGCTATCTGAACCTCCAGCTGTGGTAACTACCACCGTCTGACTTCCTAGCGGAGCATTGGCAGGAACCGTTACGGTAATACCTGTTGCCGTAGCTCCAGCCGACACGGTGGCTGTTGCACCGCCGATGGTTACCGTTGAGTTCAGTAAGTTAGTTCCGTTTATTCGCACAGTCAGGCCGCGATTCTGCGTAGTAGCCCCAAGCGAAGAAACGGTAGGAGCCAGCGGAATCACAGTCAAGCCCGTCGTCACAGTTCCACCCAAAGTGGTGACACTTATTGATGAACTTCCGCCAGGAACAGCTAGTGGAACAGTAACTACTAACTGGCTTGCCGTTGCACCCGCTTTCACAGTCGCTGTCAATCCCCCAATCTTTACCGAGATCGCTGAAGGCGATGGGCTAGCCGTTGGATTTAGTAGTCGAGATCCATTGATTGTGATTTCAGTTCCCACTACTGCCGAGCTACTACTCAAGCTTGTGACTGCTGGAGCGCCAACTACCGTGAATGGTGCACTGGCAGTTCCGCCAAGTGCATTAACCGAAACTGTGCTATCTCCCATTGCGCTGCTAATTGCTGCTCCAGCCGGAACCAGGATTCGAGCCGAAGTTGCAGTTGCCACGAATGATGGTGCTGGCGATGCCGTAACTCCGCCAATTTGGAATGTTGCACTGAGCAAGTTGGTTCCGGTGACTGAGATTACGGTTCCAGCCTTTCCAACATTAGGTGAGATCGTAGTCAATGTTGGTGGCTGGTAAACCGTAAATGAAGCAGATGTAGCAGATCCACCACGAGCTGTCAGCGTAATCGTTCCCGTGATAGCACCGGTTGGCACCTTGACGGTTACGGCGGTATCCGTGATAACGGTGGCCGGATCACTTAGATTGGCTGACTTGCTGGAATTGAACTTAACCGAGGTAGTTCCGGTGAAATCTTTTCCATTAATGGTCACTAACGAGCCGAGTGCACCAGCACTCACCGATAGCGAATTAATCACAGGCTTGTCATAGCCAACGGTGAATGCCACCGCCGCTGACGGTACACCGTACTGGGAAGTCACAACCAAGGTTGTAGACGCACCTGGCGTTACCCCATTGGGCACGATAACTGTCATTCCCGAATCTTTTGGCGCGGGGCTGGCAGCAATCTGCGCAGAGACTCCACCGATTGTCACCGATCCATTTAAGAACCCACTGCCGGCCAACTCTACTCTCTGGCCTCGAGCAGCTCCAGTTGCAGTCTTGCCCGCTACCTTCATTGACGAGATTTTCGGCGCTGGATAAATCGTAAGGATGTCCGCACTCAATACTGAGCCAACAGGCGTATAGATTCTGACGCGGCCAGTTTGCGCACCTGCAGGGACACGAACTGTGATTGCTGTTGTCATTAACGCAACATCGGTTCCAGTAAGGGCGGCGTCAACGCCAACTGTTGCGTTAACAAGTCCACCTACTGAGAATCGAACTCTTGTTGGGTTATCTAGCCAGTTACCGTAAATGGTGATTAGTTCACCAGGTCGGACTGCTGAAGCACCAAAACCAGTGATTACCGGCAAGTGCTCGATGACATCGATGTACATTGTGTTTGACGCGCCACCCATCGGAGTTGTTGCAACAACTGCTTGATCGGTGCCAAGCGCGGCATCCACTGGAAGCATAACGCGAACGACTGTGTCGCCACCCTTGACTGTTGACACAGGGACATCGCCTACCGTGAAGGAAGCATTGGCAAGGTTTGTACCATAAATGTCAAACGTGCGACCGCGGTTTGTAACGTATGGTGCAGTCGTGCCCATCCATGACGCGAAGCCAGTGATGGTCGGTGCATCAGCAACCGTGAAATCGAGTCCTGAGGAACTACCTGTAGCTGTAGTTGCCACTACAGTTACTGCGCCAGAAGCTACGCCAGATGGAACAGTAAAGGTAATGCTTGTGTAATTGACTGAAGTTGTCGTCGCCGTTACTCCACCAACCTTGATACTTCCACCGGTTAAGTAATTTCCATTAGCAGTAATCGATGCGCCACGAATTCCGTAATCAACGCTTAAGTTAGACAACTGAGGTGGCGGAGTGACCATGGTATAGCCATTGCTGTAGGCGACACTTGAATCAGCACGACCTGACTGTGCCGCAGTGGCACTGAACACAATGCTCTTGCCAATTTCGGCAGTAGTCAAAGTGATGCTAAAGACGCCATCGCCTTCATACTCAGTTGCCTGAGCTTCTCCACCATCAACGGTTGCGGTAACAGCCCCATAGGTCTGATCGCCACCAAGATTTACTTTGGCGCTAATCGTCAGTTCGTTTTGAGTAATAGCACCAAATGTCGGGGCTGCTGCGACAAGCACCGTATAAGCGTCAGTCGAAACTGCAGCTGAATCAGCAATTCCGGTTCCTGAGGCAACTGCCGTGAATACCACGTTCTTGCCGATGGCAGAACGAGCTACCGTTACCGAGTAGGTGCCATCAGAACTCGAAACGGTTGCTGCCGAACCATCAACAGTTGCAGTTACGCTGCCAATTGATTGCCCGAGACTTACTTCGACCGTGACACTTACCGTTAAGCCACTCTGGGTTACGGTGCCTAGCGTTGGCGTATCGGCAACACCGAAGGTTAGGGAATCGCTGCTGGTTACTTCGGACTCGGCTTTGCCACTTTGCGTTGCAG
Organism: Actinomycetota bacterium; assembly: GCA_009923495.1. Classification (NCBI taxonomy): domain Bacteria; kingdom Bacillati; phylum Actinomycetota; species Actinomycetota bacterium. Next base: position 1,151 of record RFTJ01000008.1, on the reverse strand, counting down.
TTGCTGAGAAAGTAACCGACTTACCCTTGTCACTTCTGCTTAAGGTTATTGCAATCCGACCATCTTCGTCTGGTGTGACTGAAACTGGACTTGCCGAACCAATCTGAGCCAAAATTGTACCCAGTGATGTGCCCGAAGCTAGAGTAACTTCGGCTTCGACATCAAGGCCAGACTGAGACAAGCTAATTGCACTCGGTGCCGCTGCCGCAGTGACGGTGAAGGCACTACTTGAAACAACATCTGATTCCATGAAACCTTCTGCAATAGCAGTTGCACTGAAGACCACTGAACTTCCGATATCACTTCGGGACAAAGTTACCGAATATGTATCACCTGAAACACTGTAAGTCACTCGATGTTGGGGTGAACTTGACGCTGTAATCGGCTGAGCCTGGAGTTGGAACTGCTGTTGGAGTAGCCCAAGCAAATGTTCCAGCAACCGAGTTGCCGCCAAATGTAGCACTTCCACCAGTTAGTGAAGATGCACTCAAAGCAGCTGGGTTGCGAATTTCACTAGCTGTTGGCCAAGTCACATCTGGCGTTGCCGCTGCAATTGCGAATGTGTCTGATCCAGAGCCAGCATAATTCGCATCGTTCACTGTGACGCTTACTGAGTAGTTGCCTGCATTTGTCGGAACAGTGGTTGAACCGTTGTAGGTAACTGTGACGCTTAGCCCACTTGGCGTGGTATCTACCGTGACTCCTTGTGCCGAACCGGTGTAGTCGGTACTTGTTCCAGTTATCGAGACCGAGGCATTCGCCTTGTTGGTTACAACTGTTACTGATCTATTGACCGAGTTGTAGTTGTCTCCATCAGTTGGCGTAAATACGGCAGTCTGCGAAGCGCTTCCGGCACTTGGCGCAATCGTTGAATCCAGCCATGCCCATGAACCGGCAACACTAACTGAGCCGGTGCCCAGAGTTGAATCTGCCAGAGTCTGACCGTAAGTGATGACCGATGCAGTTGGCAATGTGGTCACAGTTGGATTGGCCTTGTTTACCGTAACGCTTACCCCAAATGTGACCGTGCTGTACGTCGTGGTATCAGATGGGGTAAAGACCACACTCTGATTTTCCGTGCCGGTTGCTGGCGCTGCGCTTGGGGTTGCATAAGCAAATGAACCAGCGACTGAAGCACTGCCACCCGAAAG
>RFTJ01000007.1 GCA_009923495.1 Actinomycetota bacterium | reverse complement strand
GAGCCACGAGCAACTGGTCACATCACGCAGATGGTTACTATGATGCAAGAGCTGATTGATCGTGGACATGCATACGCCGCTGATGGCGATGTCTATTTCGATGTGCGCTCATTTGCCGATTATGGCCAATTATCAGGCCAGCGCATTGATGATTTATTGCCAGCCGCAGACTCAGCAACTGATAGTCGCAAGAAAGACCCACGCGACTTTGCCTTATGGAAATCAGCTAAGCCAGGTGAACCATCTTGGCCAACTCCTTGGGGTGACGGCCGGCCAGGCTGGCACCTGGAATGTTCGGCGATGGCGCAGGCATATTTAGGAAGGGCATTCGACATTCACGGCGGCGGGCTTGATTTAGTTTTCCCGCATCATGAAAACGAAGTTGCCCAATCGAAGGCGGCTGGTTCAGATTTTGCAAACTTCTGGTTACACAATGCCTGGGTTACTACATCTGGCGAAAAGATGAGTAAATCACTGGGCAATTCCTTACTAGTGACTGAAGTCGTTAAACGAGTGCGCCCAATTGAACTTCGTTGGTATTTAGCCAGTGCGCACTATCGGAGCAATCTCGAATTTTCTGACGACGCACTACAGGAGTCAGCAGTAGCTTTTGGTCGGATTGAAAACTTTGTGCGCAGGGCAAGTGAAGTTGCCGGTACAGAGAATGTAGGTACCGAGCTACCAACTGAGTTTGTTATTGCCATGAATGAAGACCTAAACGTACCGGCAGCTCTAGCGGTACTTCAAGGAGTTGTGACGCAGGGTAACTCTGCCCTAGCGACCAATAATCGATCGGTCACATCCAGTTCATTGGCCCAGACCCGATTGATGCTCGATGTTTTGGGTGTTGATCCATTGAGTCCGAACTGGTCCAGTGCAACTAGCAGCGATTCGTTGGCTGAAATTGCTAATTCACTTGTTCAACAGCGCATAGCAGCCCGCACTGCAGCTAAGGCAGAAAGAGATTTTGCAACCGCTGATGCAATTCGAGATGAATTGAAAAACATCGGAGTTGTCTTAGAAGATAGCGCCGATGGTGTGCGCTGGAATGTGGAGCGATGATGGCCGGCAATTCCAAGCGCAAAGGTGCAATTCGTAAAAGTGGCAAGGGGCCATTAGTTGGCTCCGGTGGTAGAGGCAAACAGCGCTTAGAAGGTCGCGGCCCAACTCCAAAAGCCGAAGAGCGGACAAAGCATCCGGCCGCTAAACGCAAGCGCGCCGCTGAAAAATCAGCTATCAAAGGTGGGCGTGCAGCAGCGAGTAAGCGAGTTAGTCGCCCTAAAGATCGTGATGGAATCGAATGGGTGGCTGGGCGTAACTCGGTCCTCGAATGTTTGCGAGCCGAAATTCCGGCTTCAGCATTGTATGTTCAGCAGTACGTAGAAACTGATGATCGCTTAAAAGAGATTTTGTTACTCGCAAATCAACAAGGTATGAGTTTGCTTGAATCACCGAGAGGTGAACTAGACCGCATGACAGATGGTGCAGTACATCAAGGTGTAGCCCTAAGAATACCTGCTTATGCTTACGCTGACCCACAGGACATCTATGATGATGCCATCGCCAACAAATTTCAACCGTTCATTGTTGCACTTGATGGTGTTACTGATCCGCGTAATCTTGGCGCGGTTATTCGTAGCGCAGCAGCATTTGGCGCAGACGGGGTTGTGGTCCCAGAACGCCGGGCAGCGGGGATGACTGCATCGGCGTGGAAAACATCAGCGGGCGCGGCGTCGCGTGTGCCAGTAGCTCGAGCAACGAACTTAACCCGCACGCTGACTGCCTATCGGAAAGCAGGTTGCACAATCATTGGCCTAGATGCTGATGGCGACCTCGAGTTAAGTGAGTTTTCAGCCAGTATTGCCACCGGACCAATAGTGCTAGTGGTTGGTGGCGAAGCCACTGGCATGTCACGCCTAGTGCGCGATACTTGCGACAACATCATCTCAATCCCGATGTTTGATGAAACCGAGTCACTAAATGCGGGCGTAGCCGCTGGCATTGCCCTTTATGAAATCGCTAGGTTACGCCGCCCATAAATATTAGGTAATAAAAAAGTCCGAGCAACTGCTCGGACTTTTTTATTTAGAAATTTAGTAAATGTAGCTCAAGCCAGTTGACACGCTGAATGCATGAACATTTTCTGGGTTCAAAGCAATGCGTACGGTCTCGCCACGCTGAGTGGTGATGCGTCCGTCTGCGCGAACTGTGATCATCTTGGTTTCGCCATTAGCATCCTTTACCTCACCGTAAATGTAAGCATCAGCGCCAAGTAGTTCAACAAGATCGACCAGCATCTCAAAGCCATCGTTGCTTAGGTGTAGATCTTCTGGACGAAGACCAAGAGTCAAAGTCGATGAACCTTCAGAGGCAGCTTTACCCAATACATCTTGGGAAAGTGGAACATGGTGTCCGTTTAGATCTACGCCACCATTTGTGATTGCTACATCAATCAAGTTCATCGCAGGAGAGCCAATGAATCCGGCAACAAACGCATTGCGTGGTTTGTCGTATAGATTCTGCGGAGTGTCAACCTGCTGCAAGAGACCGTCTTTCATAACAGCAACGCGATCACCCATGGTCATAGCTTCGGTCTGATCGTGAGTCACATAAACAGTGGTCACACCTAGACGACGCTGCAATGAGGCGATCTGAGTACGGGTCTGAACGCGAAGTTTTGCGTCCAAGTTTGAAAGCGGTTCGTCCATCAAGAACACCTGAGGGTTACGCACGATCGCGCGACCCATGGCAACGCGCTGACGCTGACCGCCAGAAAGTGCCTTTGGCTTGCGCTCTAGGTATGGGGTTAGGTCAAGAATCTTTGCAGCTTCGGCTACACGGCTGGCAATCTCACCTTTGTTGACACCAGCAATCTTGAGACCAAAGCCCATGTTTTCGGCAACGGTCATGTGTGGGTACAGCGCATAGTTCTGGAACACCATCGCGATGTCGCGATCTTTCGGCGCCACGTTGGTAACATCACGGTCACCAATCCAAATACGACCTTCATCGATTTCTTCTAGACCAGCAAGCATGCGAAGTGATGTGGTTTTACCGCAACCTGATGGACCAACGAGAACTAGGAATTCGCCATCAGCGATTTCAAGTTCAAGTTTGTCCACGGCAGGAACGGTGCCACCGGGGTAAATGCGAGTTGCTAGGTCAAAGCGGACAGTCGCCATTATGTTTCTCCTTCACCGACAGGTACGTGTCGGACGATCCGTTGTAAAGGTCTGTAGTAGTTAACTACAGCCGTTGCTGTGAGCAACCCCTTAAGTCTGCCATGAATTTGTCGGTTGGCATAGTGCTTTCCGGCCGAATTATTCGACCCCAATTTTGGGATTTCGGGACAAATTTTCTAGACTGTGGGGGCGTGGTTTTCATAGCCAGACTTTGATGACCCGATGCCGGCGTGGCGCAATTGGTAGCGCACCTGTCTTGTAAACAGGGGGTTAGGGGTTCAAGTCCCCTCGCTGGCCCCAGGTAAAAGTAATGAGCGACATACCGCAGCAAAACTTTGGGGTAACTGCAAGTTCGTCAGGGTCTACCAATAACATTGAAGAGTGATTGATCCAGCTCGCGTAGCATCTTCCGATGAAGCTAGTTCTTTATCGGAACGCGACCAACGCATTCTTGAATTTGAACGCCAATGGTGGAAGTTTGCTGGCGCCAAAGAGCAGGCAATCCGCGAACAGTTCGACATGTCGGCTACTCGCTACTACCAAGTTCTAAACTCACTCCTTGATCAGCCCGCAGCTATGGCTTTTGATCCGATGTTAGTAAAGCGCCTGCAGCGCATGCGTGCTTCTCGTCAGCGAGCACGGTCAGCACGTCGCCTCGGCATTGAACTTTCCTGAGGCTTAAGTTGTCCGCTGGGCAGTCCTTTAACCATCGAGTAACTAGACCACTTTTAGTCATGCTTATTACCGTGAGCATTCTTGCCGGCGCTGGGCTAACTCTAACTAAACTGCGGCCAAGCTCCACCGCCTCGGCATCGACTAAGCCGAGTCCATTCGCCTCCGCAAGTTTGCGACTTGGCGTTAATGTATTAAATGGCACGACCACAGTTGGGTTGGCCAGTCAAGTTAGCAATGTTTTAGCTAGCCGAGGCTGGCAGATTAATCAGATCGGCAACTGGCCTGGCGAGCAATTACAGCAAACAACCGTTTATTACCCAGCAGGCTTCGCCGAACTTGCCGATTCACTTGCAATTGAAACTGGCGGAGCTGCAGTTCTGGCTCCAAGCAATTTGAGTCAAGATAATCTCACCTTGGTTTTAACCAAGTAGGTTGCTTCATCAAATTTCGTTATGAATGTGAACAATTTTCTTAAAATCGACAATTTTGGCGTTTTGAATCCAAATTTGTGCAATAGAGTTGGTTTTGGTCGACCGCAAGCGCAAGGCAGTTAGAGAGCAAGACTCGAAGACACAGATTCGCGAGCAAGCTGCGAACTCTCACTTTGGTGGGCAGGGAGCAAGGCCCGGACTAACAAACGTTAGTTCGCCCCCAAAAGAAAGAGATGCCATGTTAGGCACTGTTAAGTGGTTCAATCAGGAAAAGGGCTACGGCTTCGTTGAAGTTGATGGCACCGACCGCGACGTCTTCGTTCATTACTCAGCAATTGAGGGTGACGGATTCAAGACGCTCGAACAGGACCAGCGAGTTGAGTTCGAAATTGGCGAAGGACCAAAGGGTCCACAGGCAGAACACGTCCGCCCGGTTTCAGCTTAATTTTTAGCGAATAAAGGGCCTCAGTTTAATCTGGGGCCCTTTATTTATGCCCAGATTCTCGCCCCGATTTGCACTCTAGGGGTCAGAGTGCCAACAATAGGATTAGCACTCGGTAGCCCCGAGTGATAATAAACCGGGAGCTCAAGCTCCAAAACCGTTTGGCACAAAAGGAATCACACATGTCAAAGATGATCGCTTTCGATGAGGAAGCCCGTCGCGCACTTGAGCGTGGAATGAACACACTTGCTGACGCAGTTCGCGTCACACTTGGCCCAAAGGGTCGAAATGTTGTGCTCGAGAAAAAATGGGGCGCTCCGACCATCACCAATGATGGCGTTTCTATTGCAAAAGAAATCGAACTAGAAGATCCATACGAGAAAATTGGCGCTGAACTCGTTAAAGAAGTCGCCAAGAAGACCGATGATGTAGCAGGTGACGGAACTACTACTGCAACCGTCCTTGCTCAGGCGCTAGTGCGTGAAGGATTGCGTAACGTTGCGGCCGGTGCAAATCCGATGGTGTTAAAGCGCGGTATTGAAAAGGCAGTTGCTGCCATCAGTGCCGAACTTCTAGCAATGGCACAAAAAGTCGATTCAAAAGAACAGATTGCTGCAACAGCATCTATCTCAGCTGCAGATCCACAAATCGGACAAATGATTGCCGAGGCTATGGACAAAGTCGGCAAAGAAGGTGTTATTACCGTTGAAGAGAGCAACACTTTTGGATTGGAACTAGAACTTACTGAAGGTATGCGCTTTGACAAGGGCTACATCTCGCCCTACTTCGTAACTGATCCAGAGCGTATGGAGGCAGTACTTGAGGACCCATACATTTTGATTGCTAACTCAAAAATTTCATCAGTGAAAGATCTTGTTCCTGTCTTGGAAAAGGTAATGCAGAGTGGCAAACCACTTGCCATCATCGCTGAAGATGTCGAAGGCGAAGCCCTTGCGACTCTAGTTGTGAACAAGATTCGCGGAAACTTCCGTTCCGTTGCAGTGAAAGCACCAGGCTTTGGCGATCGCCGTAAAGCAATGTTGCAAGACATTGCAATTTTGACTGGCGCTCAAGTAATCAGCGAAGAGGTTGGCCTCAAACTGGAAAATACGGACATTGAATTGTTGGGCAAGGCTCGCAAGGTTGTTGTAACCAAGGACGAAACCACAATCGTTGAAGGTTCTGGCGATGCAGATCAGATTGCTGGTCGAGTAACTCAGATCCGCAATGAAATTGAAAAGACCGACAGTGATTACGACCGCGAGAAATTGCAAGAACGCCTCGCAAAGCTTGCTGGTGGCGTTGCAGTCATCAAAGCGGGAGCCGCAACTGAAGTTGAGCTAAAAGAGCGCAAGCACCGCATCGAAGATGCAGTCCGTAATGCCAAAGCTGCAGTAGAAGAAGGCATCGTTGCCGGGGGCGGTGTTGCACTTCTTCAAGCATCTGAAAAGGCATTCAAATCTTTAGTTGTTGAGGGCGAAGAAGCTGTTGGTGCAAATATCGTCAAGGTCGCTGTTGAAGCGCCGCTAAAGCAGATTGCTACCAACGCAGGTCTTGAAGGCGGCGTTGTTGCTGAAAAGGTCCGCAATCTTGAATCAGGATTTGGCCTTAATGCGGCAACTGGCGAATATGTGGACCTAATTAAGGCCGGCATCATTGATCCAGCGAAAGTAACTCGAAGTGCATTGCAGAATGCATCTTCTATTGCTGCGCTGTTCCTAACCACCGAAGCAGTAATTGCGGACAAGCCAGAGAAGGCTGCTCCAGCAATGCCAGGTGGCGGCGACATGGACTTCTAAAGTTCAAAACTTTTTTGGCCCCTGCATCTTTGGATGTGGGGGCCAATTTTTGATTGGAGCATCTAGTGACCGATGAGTCAAAGAATTAACTTAAATAATACGCAAATGGGGCCACTGGTTGCATAGGGTGAGAATAACGATTACCCGAAGGACACTGCCTAATGAAGAAGATACTAATAATTGCCACCGCAGTCTCGTTACTGAGTGGGTGCGCGCTTAGTTCTACTTACACAATCAGCAGTTCAGGGACAGTGTCGGGCACAACCACTTTTGGCGTACCCAAGTCGGCGCTACGAAATGTAAGTACCGTTGAGCAGTGGGCTCAAGTGCTTACTAGCAACAATTTTCCAAGCCCCAGTCCAGATGACTCAGCTTCTCCGTCGCCAGCACCGAGTGCCAGTTGCGCGCCTGGTGAAGATCGCGAACTAGGTCAGTGGCTTTACACCTGTGATTTGTCAGGAGACATCACGATACTCGGTGAGGCATCATCCATTACTGATTCAGGGAATCTGCTCTTTGATCGCGAAGCTAACCAGTTAGTAATTACCCAGACATCTACTTCTGGTTCCGAAGACATCGACAATCCATTTTCGCTAACTGGCGTCTCGCTGATGTTCACAACCACCACAATCAAACTGCCGGGAACAGTCGGCGAGGTTACTGGCAGCGCTAGAAAAATCGATGAAAATACCGTTGAGTTTACAGCTGACGAAAATCAGAAAAGTAATTCAACGGCAACCATTACATTGAGCGGCATCAGTAGTACGGCAACTAGTCTGGATTTGACGACTAAACCATCATCACTTTTTGATGGCTCGGTGGAAGTTCAACTAATTGCTACTTTGGGTTCGCCAGCAGAAGGCTTAGTTGAATTTTTTGACGGAAGCACAAGTCTTGGCCTAGCTGACCAAGGCGCTGAGGGTGTCTTCACGCTAATCGCGTCCGGGCAGACAACTGGCGCTCACACTTATAAGGCAGTTTTCCGGCCAAAGAATTGGTGGAGCCTGGATAAGTCGAAGGATGAAACGTCCGTTAACTTCAAAACCTTTAAATTTTCGGGTTATCCAAGTATTTCTGGAATAGGCAAAGTCGGGTCAAAACTAAGCATTGCTAATTTCAATCCTTCGCCGACTTCGGCAAAGATCGCGTATCAGTGGCTTCGAAATAACAAAGCGATACCTGGCGGCACAAAGAGCGCCTACAAGTTGTCTGCGGCAGATTACAAGAAGTACATTTCGGTGCGCATTGTCGTTACCAAATCAACCTACTTGCCGCTCACTGTTATCACGAATCCGATAGCGGTAACTAAGCGCTAATGATTGAGGCAAGACTTGGGCAGGAAAATTACCGCTCACGGTTTATCTCGCATTGCTTTTGACCGAGTTTTTGCTGAGCTGCGCAACCCAAGGAGAATTAGCCCCAGCCCTATTACAGTAAGCATTGAGAGCCCCCACCAGTAACTGGGCAGAATTAAATTCGCAATAAATAATGGCGAAATGGCGATACCAGCGCAAATCATTCCTAATGCCAGAGCGATTATCCCTGCTTGCATGATTCGATCTCCGCGCATAGACCAATTTTAGGCATGTTTGCTGCATTTTGGCGGATGAACAATCTCCCTTACGCTTAGGTAAGTGTTGTGGGCAACCTAACATAAGGAATTGATCAAGGAGCAAGACCATGCCAACTGGCAAAGTGAAGTTTTACGACAGTGAAAAGGGCTACGGCTTTTTGCAAACAGATGAAGGTGATGAAGTATTTCTTCATGCCTCCGCGCTTCCAGCTGGGGTCCTTTCGCTCAAGAATGGAACGCGCGTTGAGTTTGGTGTTGCAGAGGGTCGTAAAGGACTTCAAGCACTTTCGCTAAGAGTTCTAGAAGAGCCGCCAAGCATTGCTAAATCTGGCCGCAAGGGTGCGGAAGATATGGCAATCGTGTTAGAAGATGTCATCAAACTTCTTGATTCATTTGCAAACAGTCTGCGTCGTGGCCGCTACCCAGATGATCGCCAGAGCCAGAAAGCCGCAGCCGTATTGCGCGCTGTTGCCGATCAAATTGATGTTTAAGTCAGATTAACTTTTATTGTGAAAATTTCAGCGTTAGCCAAAAACTCAGGCGCACTAGCTTTAGCTGCGCTCAGCGAGGCTGTGCCAGCAAGTGAACTTGGCAAATCACTTGATGTGAGTTTGCAAGATACCGGCGAACAAGATTTTGCTGTCGCAATCCATACCTTCGAATGTTTGGCTCCTGGATATCCTGGTTGGTACTGGGCAGTTTCAGTTATTGCAATAAGTGATCAAGATTACGGAACAGTTAGTGAAATTAATTTGCTACCTGGTCCAGATGCGCTAGTTCCTCCTGCTTGGCATCCATGGGCTGAGCGGGTTCAAGCTGGTGACTTAGGAGTTGGTGATTTACTCCCGGCACCAGCAAATGATCCCCGACTCACGGCTGGCTTCACTGGCTTAGCTGAACTCGAGTCTGAATTAGCCGAGCTACACCCCATGCAATGGGAACTTGGACTAGGTCGCGAAAAAATCCTGAGCGAGCTCGGACTCGAACAAGCGGTTAATCGCTGGATGAGTGGCCAAACTGGCCCAAGAAGTTTGATGGCTAAGTCGGCACCTGCCGATTGCAGCACTTGTGGATTCTTAATTCCGGTTGGCGGATCGCTTGGTCAGGCGTTTGGAATGTGCGGCAATGAATATGGCGCAGCTGATGGTCGTGTTGTTGCCATGAACTTTGGTTGTGGGGCGCATTCTGCTGTTGAGGTTACTCAAAATTCTCCGGTGCCAGTCGTTGACTTAGCGGTCGATGACTTTGCCGATGAGATTGAGCCGGTTGACCCGTCGCCGGGTGTAGATCTGTCCGAGCAGACCGAGGACGACGCCAGCTAAGCAGATCCATTTTGCATCTGAATATCCGCGCGAAGTCAGATGTTCATTGAAGAGTAAGCAAACAAACAAACCTATGGCCCAAATCATCGTGCCGATAGTTACTTCGCGAATTCCATCAACCGCAATAGGTTGAAGCTCGGGTGCAGTGCTGTGCTTTTCAGATTCCATGTGGCAAAGCGTACTACCTTAAAAACCGGCCATACCAAATCGGCATTATGCTTTTAGATATGAGCCCAAATATTCGCAGGTTTGTAACTATTGCCGTGCTTATCGGAATGTTTTTGGCGGTAGTCGTTTCAGCCTTTTTAGGAAGTTAGTCTCCTGCGAGCTGGCCCACTACGTAGTCAATACTTTTCAGAAGCTGACGAACATCGCTTGGTTCTACTGCTGGAAAAACTGAAATTCGTAATTGGTTTCGGCCGAGTTTACGGTATGGCTCAACATCCACAATTCCATTCGCCCGCAGATTTTTTGCGATTATTGTTGCGTCTATCGACTCATCAAAGTCAATTGTGGCAACAACTTTCGATCGCTTAGTTGGATCAGATACATATGGTGTTGCAATGTTACTTGCTGCGGCCCAATTGTAAATAGCATCAGAAGATTCAGTTGATCTGGCAATACACCAGTTAAGTCCGCCATTTGCGTTAAACCAATCCACCTGCTCAGCCATCATAAAGATAGTTGCCAGCGCTGGAGTGTTGTAGGTCTGGTCGAGTCGACTATTTTCAATCGCAGTCATCAGATCAAGGAACGCAGGAATGTAACGACCGCTTGCTTTAATTTCTTCGGCTCTAGCAATCGCTTTAGGAGACATAAGTGCGATGAACAGCCCACCATCAGAACCAAAACATTTTTGTGGCGAGAAGTAGTAGACATCTACCTCTGCCAAATCAACCGCGAGGCCGCCTGCCCCTGAAGTCGCGTCGATAATTACGAGGGCATCTTCATCCGCACCAACTGGACGCACTGGGGTCACTGCCACACCAGTGGAAGTTTCATTGTGTGGGCTGCAATAAGCATCAATGCCAGGTTCAGCTATGAATGATGGCGCATCGCCGGGCTCGCCTTTTAGAACAGTAGGTTCCCCCAGAAATGGGGCACTCTTTGCTGAACTAGCAAACTTTGAACCAAACTCCCCAAATGACAAGAATTGGGCACGATCTCGAATGAGGCCAAAAACTGCCACTTCCCAGAATGCCGTTGAGCCACCATTGCCAATTACGACCTCGTAACCCTGTGGCAAATTGAACAGTTCTGCAACACCGGCGCGCAGGCGAGCGACCTCATTCTTCACCGGCTTTTGCCGGTGAGAAGTACCCAAATATGACCGAGAAACCTTAGATAGAGCGGATATTTGCTCTTCACGCACTTTTGACGGCCCAGCGCCAAAGCGCCCGTCTTTGGGTAAAAAGTCAACAGGAATAGTAATTTCAAGATTTTCAGCCATGTGACAAGTGTAAAAGATGGAAATTTTCTCGCACTTTCAGGGAGTGTCTCGCAAGAAGTAACGCACAAGCAAAATCCAAGATTGCTACAAATTCCTGAATCCTGTTACCTAAAAGCATAGTTTTAGTGGGATAATGTCCTCTAGACAAGGCGAATTTAGGGGTTCTAATGCATTCTCGGATTGTAAAGATTCTGCTAGCAGCGACAATTGCTGTGACGGGCATGGCAATACCAGCCAAGGCAGCAGGTGCGACAGTTGCTGGAAAAGTGACATTTGCCAAAGAACTTTTTGTTAGCGCCACATTGCAACTTGAGCAGTACGACGCAGACCAGGATAAGTTCACCCAGGTAGCAACTGCAACCATTGCACCTTCGCCTGCTCCTACTTCGACTAGTGCGCCTTACAAATTTGAAAATGTTGAAGACGGTACTTATCGGATTTCCAACCCCTTAACCCTTGCCGAGGTCCCGACTGCAAAATTAGGTGTTTCCACTTCTAAAACCTTTTCCGTTCTAGACGGCAAATTGCTAGTAGAGGATAAGGCTGCGCTAACCATTCCCGATTTCAAACTTTCCGCAATTGGAAAGTTTGCCGTCAAAGCAATGGATTCAAAAACTAATCAACCTATTGCAGATGCGATAATCACTTTGACCGGTCAGTTCAATGGGGCAGATGCAACCTTCGATTCATTCATCGCACCAAATAAGGACGGGCTTGCAACTTTTCCGATTCCTGCGATCGGAAGCTACAGCCTCAAGATTGTAGATCCAGCTGGCCTACATCAGGATTTGCTTGTTGAGAAGTCATTCACTTCGCTCACAACAAATTTGGCAAACCCAACTCCTTACACGCCACTTGCCGGTGGAATTTTGTCGGTGACTGTATCTTCAAGGTTTGGTAAGGCTGCAAACGCAGTAGTTCACCTTTTGAATTCCGATGAAGAAATTGGACTGGCCACTGCCGATAGTGAAGGTGTAGCGGTAATTAAGGGCATAGCGCCTGGGGATTACACAATGTGGGTTGGTGGCCCGTTGGGTAGCGTGCTTCGTGATTCTGATCCGAAGGCCGTAACAATCAATGAGGGTGAGACAACAAGCACTACTCAGGTGCTAGTAAGTGGACTAACCATTTCCGGCACCGTGACTGCGGCCACCGATAAGGTGAGCAGTGCCCCAGTAGCGGATGTGCGAATTGAAGTCGCTGCAGTTGATGCCGATGGAAATGAAACCCCTGTATCACCGGCACAAACAGGTACTGATGGAAAGTACTCAACAAACGGATTGAGCGCTGGAACTTACAACCTGTACTTCTATGACGAATCAAGTGACTGGCAAGACTACCGCCTTTCTAACTCAATTCTCGGTGTCGTCGTTGGGACTACTAACGTTACGCAGCAGAATGTAGCTTTGCCCAGCGCAGCAGTTGTAACTGGCAAAGTAACTAGTAGCGAAGGCAGTGCCGTTGCTTACACCACAGTTGAATTGATTAGCGCATACGGCGATACCGTTACTAGCACCTCTACAGACGATAAAGGACAGTACCGAATCACTCGAGTCGGTGCCGGAAAATATTCATTAAAATTCACTAACGAAAATTACCGAACAGCATATTCAGATGACTTCACGGCGGCGGTGAACAAGCTAAGCACCCAGGACATGGTTCTTTATTCTGGATCTGGAATTTCTGGCAAGGTAATTACGACAAAATCTGGCCAAGGAATAGACGGTGTTCGCGTTTCGGCCTACTCAGCTTCTGGCTCAGGCTTAATTGCTGTCAGTTCAACGATCACCCAGGCTGACGGAACCTACATCTTCAGCGGCCTGCCGGCCGGCTCCTATCGGATCAAATACGACGGATCAACTGCAAATCCGCCAACTAGCAATTTCTGGCAACTAAGCACTGGTGCCAACGGAAAATCATTTGGCCAAGCAGCTGATGTAATCACTCGACCCGGCTTGGTCACAACAAATGTTAATCCGGCGCCCGTAACACCATGGGCACTTGTAACCGGAAATGTTAGAGGCAAGGTGCTGGATGAAAATGGCGAGCAGGTAGTTGCTGGCTTGGAAAATGCCACGGTGACTTTGGTAAGTACCGATGGCCTAATCGCTCAGACTGCTGAAACAGATCCCGATGGCAATTTCGAAATTTCAGTTCCCGATGGCATTTATGGCGTCAAGATTGCTGCCACCGGCTACACAACGGGATACCTCGGCTCAACTAATGGCCTGCCGACACTAATCAAGAATTTCGCAGACGCAGTAAAGGTCACGATTGAGGATGGCCTGGCCAAAGATGTTGGCTCAGTTGATGTATCTGCCTCTGGCGGAACCGTAAAAGTTACAGTAACGGATGAGGCGCAGGAGCCAGTTTCTGACGGTGTCTTAGTGGCCTATGACAGCCAAGGGAATTCTGTTGCCTTTACCGACCAATGTGATGAAAATGGCACCTTTAGCTTAAGTGGACTGCGTGGCAATCACACTTTTAGTTTCGAGGCACCAGGACAGTATGCAAAACGCTTTGTTGGCGGCACCACGAAACTCTCTGATGCCGGCACAACCGTCGTCCCAGTTGCTGATGGCAAGTCTTACAGTTACAAGTTGAGTACCGTTAATCTGCCGAACTTAAACCTAAAGTTGGTTGTTGATTCAGGAACCAACGCCGCTCTTTACACTGACGATGTAACTGTAGAGGTTTACACCTTAAAATCTGGCGCTTGGTCGATAAACGACGATCTGACTACATCTGCTGGTGATGGCACCGTGTCGTTAGGTGTTTCAAATGGTGGCGCCTATCGTATTCGGGTTGTCACCGACGCTCCGGAATTTGCGCCCATTTGGCTTGGTTCTGTGCCATTCGCTACCACGGTTAAAGATGCATCGACGATAACGATCCCGACAACCGGCAAAGCGCCTACTCTAGACAATGTCGTACTTAATGTCAGAACTGGTGGAATTCGAGGGGCAGTTAGCGACAGCTTTGCTGGCCAGGTGGCAAATGCCCAAATTCAACTTCTTGATACTGATGGCAATATCTTGCAGACAGCAACTTCTCGTGAGGACGGCATTTATAACATCTACCGTGTAGCACCAGGAACCTATACTCTGAAATTTATCGCTGAACGACTAGCAATTAAGTATGCCAATAATGTAAAGGTGCAAAGTGGCCAGACGGCCTCTGTGCCAATGACACTTAATTCTGCTTCTGGTGTTACCGGCCTAATGCTTGCTGAAGATGGCTCACCTGTTGTTGGCGCGACAGTTTCGATATTTGCGGCAGGCGGCTCGGGAGTAACTCCAATCAACTCAGTTCAGACTCAAGATGACGGTGCTTACAACCTAATTGGTCTTCCAGCTGGTTCGTACAAAATCCGATTTGATGGCACAACAGCAGATGTGCCGACCGATTCCTTCTGGTACGGAGAACAGGCAAATGTTGAAACCTTTAAGTCTGGGGCTACGGTCACGACAAAACTTGGCGAGTACCTGAAAAACATAGATTCGCGACCAACTAAGTCATGGGCGCTCATTAAGGGAACGATCCTTGACAGTGCTAGCGCTGTGTCTGGCGCAGCAATTTCTTTGGTTACCGTTTCTTTGGCTACTTTGACCGGCAAGGTTATCGCCACCGACCTCACTGATGAGAATGGCAATTTTGCTCTGTATGCGCCAGATGGCTCATATCAAATTCAGGTTCAGGCAACTGGATTCGCTAGCGGTTTTATTGATGCCACTGAAGGTGGTGATGTAACACTTTCTGCCTCGGCAGTTGGCGCTGCTGTCGTATCAGTCAATGACCATGTGGCCGTGATTGAAGGTGGACTAAAGGCGGATGATTTAACCCTAGACCTTTCAGGTACAGGTGGTACAGCCACGATTACCGTTAAAGACGATAACTCCAAGACAATTACTGATGGTGCTGTAACTGCCTATGATTCAGCCGGCAATATTGCTGGCTATGACGACAAGCCACAGTCTGGCACTTTCACGATTTCTGGCTTGAGCGGTTCCTACCGCTTGAGTTACGAGCAAGATGGTGTCTTTGCTAAGACTTTCTACGGTGGAACTTCTGACATCAGCGATCCTAAAACCCAACCAGTCACGGTAAGTAAGACCCAAAAGCCATCGGTGACAATCAATGTGAAAGCTTTGCCAAAGCTCACCGTCAACGTTGTAACCGGCTCAACTCCAGCATCCGCTTTCAAGCAACCGATAATGGTAGAGATTTACTCGCTAGTTGACGGTACCTGGACCCTAAACGATGGATTGTCCCGAGAAACATCGGAGGGCACCATTTCATTTGGTGTTTCAAAAGGCGATCAGTACCGAATCAGGGTTGTTCCGAACTCTGAGTTGCTGACGCCAGTTTGGGTTGGTTCAGCACGGTTAGCAAAGTCGGTTAATTTTGCCTCAACAATCACTATCCCTGCAACTGGCTCTGCACCTGCGCTGGGCAATGTGGTTATGAACTCTGTGGCTGGTGTGATTCAAGGAAGCGTTTTGGATCAGGATGCCGCTGGCATTGCAAATGCCTCAGTTTCACTGATTGACAATTCTGGGTCTGTGGTTGATTCAACAACTTCTCGAGCAGATGGCAGCTATCGTTTCAGTCAAGAAGTGCCTGGTGTTTACACAATCAAGATTATGGCAGATGGATACGCAATAAAGTATTTAAAGTCGCAGTCGGTCGTTGCCGATACGATAACGCCGATTTCTACTCAGTTAACTCCAGCTACTGGCATCTCTGGTCGAGTGCTACTTGATGGCCAATTGCGTAGCCCAGTTGTTGGCGGGTCTGTTTCTGTCTATTCGGCAACGGGAACTGGAAATGTTGCACTGCAGACTGTGCAGACGGATGCAGATGGTAACTACAACTTTGTTGGCCTGCCAGCTGGCAGTTACAAACTCTATTTTGATAACAGCATTGCCGAAGTCCCTGCCGACTCATTTTGGTATGGCGGCGGCGAAGAAAATGCCGGAACTTTCCGTGTGGGCCAGTCAGTCACCGCAACACTTGGCAGTTATGCCTCGGGAATTGATCCTGCTCCAGCAAGTGCATGGACCCTATTCACTGGCAATGTCCATGATGGACAATGGTCGGTCGTTGGCGGTTCGGTGTCGTTAGTTTCGGTTAGTTTGATTTCCCTGGCTGGCAATGCCTTGCTGACTGGCGTCACGGACGAGCGGGGTAACTTCGCAATCTATGCACCAGATGGCGCTTACCGCATCAAGGTTGCCGCGCCAGGATATTCGATCGGTTATGTGGATGCTTCTGAAGTGGGTACCCCCGTTTTGACGGCCTCAGCTGCAACTGCCGCGGTACTTTTTATCTCCGCGGGCAACCTTTCATTTGATAGTGGCCTGACCGAAACCGCGTTATCGCTCGACCTTGGCGCTAATGGTGGAAAGGTAACCGTCTCTATTAAAGATGACCTGGGTCAGGCAGTTACTGAAGGGCTTGTTAGTGCATATGACAAGACTGGAAAGATCGTTGCCCAGGATAGTTCAAGTGTCGGCGGAGTATTTAGTCTCTCGGGCCTACTTGGCTATTACCGAATCAGTTACCAACTAGATGGTGTTTTTGCTGAAACCTTCTTCGGCGATACTACTTCTTTAGGCGCAACCGGCACTAAGACCGTGACAGTAACTGACGGATCAAGTATCACTGCTGCAATAAAGGTAAAGTCCTTGCCAAAACTTACTGTGAACATTAACGGTGGGTCTTCTGCCTACAAGCAGCCAACCTTGGTAGAGGTTTATACCCAAGAAGATGGGCAATGGGTCCTAGATCAAGGACTAACTCAAGAAACTTCTGACGGAGCACTCACATTTGGTGTGATCAATTCCAGCCAGTATCGAATTAGGTTAGTCCCAGCTAACCCAGCGCTAGCCCCTGTGTGGCTAGGTGCAAATTCGTCGGCGCTAACTGTGAATTTAGCTAAATCAATTTTGATTCCGGCTGCTGGCGCAGTTACTCCGGTAACTGGCGTAGTTAATGTTTCCGCAGCAACTTTAAGTGGCCAGGTAGCAGATAGCTTCCAAACCTTGATGGCTGGAGTTACTGTTGACCTGCTCGCTTCAAACGGGGATGTAGTTGCGCAAACTACGACCCTTGAAGATGGAACCTACACATTCATTCAGCTAATTCCAGGTTCGTACAAACTTAAGTTCTCGCTAGAGCGATTCGCTGATAAATCAGCGTCGGTAAATCTGACTGCTGGTCAATCGGCAACACAAGACGCAGTTCTTGACTCTGCATCGGGTATCTCTGGCCGAGTTCTAGGATCAGGTCTGCAACAGTCATTGCAGATTGTTGGCTTCAATCGCCGAGGCTTGGATGTTGTTACGCCAACTGACCTGCCGGTTGCTGGAGCAGTTGTTGGTTTGTACCTTGCTTCTGGCAATGGACTCACGCCGGTTAGAACAGAAATCACTGATGAGGATGGTTACTTCAACTTCTCTGGATTGGTTCCTGGCTCGTACCGGATGCGAATTGACGGCACTGTTGCCGCCAAACCGGCCGAGCGCACTTGGTATGCAAGCGGCGAGATTAATGCATCATCATTTGCAACAGCAACCACTATTGAAGCAAAGCGTGGTGAATTGGTCACAGATATTGATCCAGCACCATTGAAGTTCTGGACTGTATTCGATGGCCTGCTAAAGGCAGGGTTGTCTACAATTTCTGGGGCAACCGTGACGCTGACCTCAACATCAGGTGGTGGCTCTTTCGCTGGTCAGACTGATGCGGATGGCTTCTTCTCAGTATTTGCACCAGATGGCGCTTACCTCGTTCAGATTTCTGCTCCTGGTTACCCAAGTGGTTTCATTAGCGACACAGAAACAGGAGTAATCCTCGATTCAATTGCTGCAAATGCAACCATCTTGAACATTGCTAATGGTTCTGCAGCATTCACCACGAGTCTTGACTTAATGAACGATCCATTAGATTTGGCCTCTATTGGTGGCTCACTTCAAGTTCAGGTCGTTGATGGCAACACCGTATTAACGGAAGGTACCGTCACTGTATACAACCGAGCTGGAGCTGTAGTGGCCTACACTGATGTGGCAACTGGCGGTACATTCAATATTGATGGCCTTCGCGGTGATTACAAGGTGAGTTATGAACTACCAGGTAGCTACGCTTTGACATTTATCGGAGGCACAAAGTCGGTTTCCGATCCAGCCACCGTATTGGTTAAAGTTCGTGACAAAGCGGTTACTGCTGCAAAACTCACCGCTGTGGCCTTGCCAAAATTTACGGTTAATGTGAAATCTGGTTCTTCCGCTTATACACAGCCTGCGACCATTAATGTATACAAACAAGAAGGCAAGTCTTGGAGTATCCAGCCAGACTTAGGTGGTTCCACCTTCACCGGAAGTTACACTTTCGGCGCAGTCCGCGGTGAGAGTTATCGCGTACAGGTTGTTCCAGATGATTTGAACACTTCCGTCGGTTGGGTGGGCAACGCAAACGCACTATCTGTGGCTGACGCAACTTCATACACCGTCCCCGCAACTGGAGCAGCACCAACTATGCCTGCCGTGGTACTAAATTCCGCAGTGCAGGTAACAGTTCCTGTCAAGAATGGTAGGCCCGTTGCTCTCGAGAATGTAGTTGTACATCTCAAGGTAAAGGTAAATGCTCAGGGTGAAGGGCCAGAAGTTGACTCACAGGTGTTAGGAACACTAGAGGCTGATGCCTGGGGATCTGTTACCTTCAATCGAGTTCCAGTTAGCCTTTTCCCAATAAGCGTTACCGGTACCAGCGGTAATTCTGCAGAAGAGTCATGGACTTGGAATGCAGCAGCGCCGACTGGCAATGTAGAAACTAATCAACTCGAGTTCAACGAAGTTGCTATTTTGGCTGCCTTAACTGGATCGATTAAAACCCTTGATGGGGTTGCAATTGCTGGCCAAACAGTAACCTTGTTAACTGATGAAGGTGACGAGTATGCATCAACGGATACCGATAGCGAAGGTAAGTATTCATTTACTGACCTACCACTTGGTGTCCACTTCACAGTAAACAGTGAGCCAGAATCTGGCTTCTTGGTTGTTGATGGCGATGCAGACTTCACTGGCCGCAGTGGTGACAAATTGGAAATTAACTTTATTCAGCACTACTCAGTCCAATTTGGTGGCGTAGTCCTTGATGCGGATGGAAACCCACGAGCCGAAGCTCTGGTGAACATCTATCGGGTAGCGGGCACCAAACTTGATGTAAATTCCGACGATGTATTGAGCGTTTACACGGATGCCGAAGGAAAATGGACATTTGATGGCGCCGAATTCAATGCTGAAGTGGGTAATTACGCATTCTTCGCCGATGGCTTGGATAGTGACTTCACGCCAGCATATCTAGGCAATGACAAGTGTGTGACCAGTGATAATCTGCCAGATCCTAAGTCTGGCTGCGCAGTTGCTAAGCCCGCCGACGCTTTGGTAGTTAATACCAGTAAAGATGTTCAGTCCCTGACAAACATTACGCTAGTACTCGGTGCAACTGATAACTCGGCACCAACCGGCGTGAAAATCAGCAAGTCACCAACAGCAACTACCTTGGTCACGCCAACATGGCAGTGGACCGGCAATGATGGCATTGACGGCAAGGCACTGAGTTCGCAGGTCGTGATTGCTTCGGCAGCGTATGGAAAGGCGATGGGCCCTTGGTCCGCTCCGATTGATGTAACTGGAACCAGTTATAGCATCATGGGTGTCCGTGGTACGACCTACTGCTTTGCCGTAAGCATGCTTGATAAGTCAGGAAATGCATCGGCATATACTGCACCATCATGTTCCACAGTCGCTATGGATGATACGGCCATGAAACCAGCGAAAACAAAGCTCTGGTCACAAGTTGCCGTAAAGGGATCGTTCCTTGGCAAGGTCACAATGGCTAAGAAGAACTCAAAGAATGCGGTACTAAATGTCACGAAGGCTGCCGCAGGTAAATCTTTGTGCATCTACTACGCAACTGGGCCTAAGTTTGGCTCGTTTACGGTCACTGTTAATGGCAAGAAGCTCGGCAAGCCGATTGCGACCGCGGGCAAAGCAGGTCAGATTAAGTCAATTTGCTTTACCACGGCAATTAAGGCCAACTCCAAGATTGCGATTAATGTTGCGAAGGCCGGAAATGGTGTTCAGATTGATGGCTATGCGATTACTGTAGCAAAGCCCGCACCGCCAACACCACCAGTTACCAATCTAAAAGTTAAGTAACTTAGGGCGATAGGCGGGTTATTTGCCAGGCATCAGCTTGGTCGAGTAACCCGCCTTCACTTTTACGCACAAACTTGATGCGGTCATGTAGGCGCGATCGACGACCTTGCCAGAATTCAATAGCGAAAACTTGGATTAGGTATCCGCCCCAATGATTTGGCAGTGGAACATTTGCACCTTCTGGGAACTTTTCCTCTAGTTGCGCCATATCTGCTTCAAGTACTTCGCGACCTGAAATTTCAGCAGACTGCATACTGATGTGTGCACCGAGTTTAGATTTATGTGGCCTAGTTGAGAAATACGCTTCTGAAATCTCTCGACTAGCCTTTGTAACCGTTCCTGAAACAATTACCTGTCGGTGTAACGAATACCAGGGAAATAGGGCGCTCACACTGGGGTTGCTGGCGAGATCGTTTGCTTTTTGAGATTGGTAGTTCGTGAAAAAAGTTAATCCTTGATTGTCAAGTCCTTTGAGCAGAACGGTGCGTGAATGAGCGTCGCCAAGGTCGTTAACAGTAGAAAGCACCATGGCATTTGGTTCTGGAATTTTATCGGGCCCAGCATCAACTGCTTCTCGTAGCCACAGATTGAGCTGGTCAAGGGGAGTTGCTTGGAGGCCACTCTCATTCAATTCGAATTTCTCATACGAAACTCGCATTTTGGACAACTCGGGATTCTGATGCTCCATAGGTTAAGTGTCCTGCATTCGGACAAAGAGTACTACTCGAAACTCTGAATGAGCCTCTTTTGATCATTCTCGCGGGGATTGTGTGCGCTCTGAACTTTACCTTTTGGCAACTTCTCGAGGCGGGACAACGCTTCAAGACGTTCGCTTGCATGATCCACAATTGGTTCTGGATAGCCGTGTGCCAAGCCATCAGCAACAAGCCAAGGTTCATGTACTGCTGGACCTGGAATATGCCTTAGTTCAGGAATAAATTTGCGGACATAATCTCCATGGGGATCAAACCTAATTGCCTGCCCGATTGGGTTGAAAACTCGATAATACGGCGATGCATCGGTTCCACACCCAGCAGTCCATTGCCAGCCATGGCTGTTGGAGGCAATATCAAAATCTGTTAGCCATTGAGCAAAATGTTCAGCGCCCAGTGTCCATTCCAGATGTAGATCCTTAATTAGAAATGAAGCTACAACCATTCGAACTCGATTGTGCATCCATCCGGTTGTCCGGAGCTGTCGCATTCCAGCGTCAACTAGTGGGTAGCCTGTGGTGCCAGTAACCCAGGCAGTGAAGCGTTCCTGGGCTTTTTCGCCGGTGTCATATTCCATTGCCTGATAAGCCCGGTTGTAATAGCCAGTATCGGTGTCTGGTCGATTGAAAAGTATGTCGGCATAGAATTCACGCCAAGCTATCTCCTTTCTAAACACTTCATGTCCAGATGAATCTTCTAAGTCGGCTAGCAATGTGCGCGGATGAATTTCACCAAAACGCAGGGCAGCACTGAGCATTGAAGTGCCATCTAGGTCGGGTCGATTTCGGTTATCGGCATAATCAGCCAACGCAGTTTGCTTAAATCGCTCCCAGCGCTTTAAGGCCGCCGCCTCGCCTGCTATCGGATGGTCAAATGCCGATAGCTCTGCTCGCTCAGGAAGTTTGTCCGAGTTAACTGAGGTGCACCAGACTTGGTTTAGGTCAGGATATTCGGCCGGCCGTCGCCAACCGTGCTTTAGCCAATTCTTGTAATACGGCGTGTACACCTTGTAGAAGCTGCCATCATCTTTAGTAATTCGTCCCGGCGCGACGGCGTATGCTGAGCCAGTAAACTTCAACTCACTGCCAACCCCAGATAATTTCCGCGCTATCTCAAGATCTCGAGCTATTGCATTGGGAGTGTGAAGTTCACCAGCGTGTACCACTGAAGCCTTAAGACTCTGAACCAAGTTTGGAATTATCTCTCTAGCGTCCCCGTATTTGATGACCAAATTTCCCGAAAGAGATTCATTTAGACTTGCCAGAGAAGCCACTAGGTAATGCTGTTGAACAGGACTCATAGTGGCCCAGGTTCGAGGCCCAACTATGTATAGGGCAAGAACGTCCTCGCCATCGGCCGCCGAATTGATGGCAGCAAGTAGGGCCGGGTTGTCTGCGAGGCGTAAATCTCGCCGGAACCACATAATTTGGGTCATATTCCAAAGGTATTGGGCATTGCAGTCATGCGCATATTGGGGAGTAAAGCGCCAGCAGTGCCCGTCGGATAAATGTGTCATAAGTCGCACTTTGCCCAAGTCAAAGTGCAAAATCTTCATTAAATCCTTGATTTATCTAGAGTTTTCGCCATTGGGGGATAGCTTGAGCCTTTGCTGCTACCGCTACCTGTCTACTTTTTCGGTAAAATTCAATAAGACTTAAAAAGTCAACGCTGGTAGTTCGCCAAATCTCACCAACTGTCAGCGCCAACAAACCCGTGGTGAGAGTGGGGGACCCAATAAGTAAGTGGTCTTAATTGACCTAGGGGTGAAGTCAGGAAACTGACCGGTTGCTTCTCCAACCGAATCCGACAGCTCACTTCATCGGCGCTAGGAGAACTTTATGTCCAAATCCGGACGACGAGTTAGTGATAAACCGTTTACTTGGTCTGCCAGAAAAGTGCTACTGCCAATCATGTCGGCAATTCTGGTGCTACCTATTGCTAGTTCTCAAGTTCGAGCTGACTCAAGACCGTCACCAAAGCCGAGTCCACACTCTTCGGCAGAGGCTGCAGCAGTAGCAACTTATTTGTCCGATCGGTTGAATAAAACTTCGGCTTCCCGTGCCCGTAAAATGGGTGCGATAACGAAGCAGATATCGGTGGTTAGACACTCGTTAAAGAATGTTCGGGTTGACGCGAAACGCCTATTGAAAATCGCGGCTAAGTACAAAGGCGTTCCGTATCGTTCTGGTGGTACAACTCCGAAGGGCTTTGATTGCTCGGGCTACACCCAGTTTGTATATCGCCAAATTGGAATTGAGCTACCTCGCGTTGCGCAAGATCAACTGGACTGGTCCAATCGGATTTCGGCCAAAGATGCTAGACCAGGCGATCTCGCCTTCTACCTAACTGGCAACTACGCCTACCACGCAGCAATATATGCAGGTAATGGCATGATATGGCACTCACCACACCCTGGAACCAGCGTCGTCAAAGTCAAAATTCGCAATCACAAGATGGCCTATGGTCGCATTCCTGCCAGTGCCATAACGCCAGGGCTGCAAATTGAGTTGAAGCGACTCGAAAAACAATTGGGGATTTTGGCAAAATCTCCTGGTCGGTAATCTTACCCTTTTTACCATTACCTGTCGAAATAATTAATCTTTGTGAATTTTTCTACTAACCTTTAGGTACTAATTCGCAACACTTTTAGCAGGGGACGATGCGTAAATTTAGGTTAGTAAATTTGGCATTCATTATTTCAGTTCTCAGTGCAACAGTGATAGGTATTCCGAGCGCTGAATCTGCCGAGCTAGCAACTTTTCAAACCTTGTACTCTGAGAATTTAACTGGATCCTTTACCTTAACCGGAAATTCAAATCAGACTTGTTCAACAAATCTGGGTCCAAATTCAGACTCCTGCTACTTGGCGCGAAATTTTACTGGAGTCGCAAATGAACTAAACAATGATGCACATGTGATGCGAAATACCGAAGTTTCAGTAGCCGCAGTTGATTCGTCAAAAATCTTTAATTCATCTATCAATGAAATTAAAATCCCTGCAAGCTCGCAAATCAAGAAAGCGTATCTATTCTGGTTTGGCACCTTGGAAACTCCGAGTGCACAAGAATTTGGCGTCGCACCATTAGTAGCGAGTAAGGCTAATGAGGTCATTTTGGCCGGGCCTGGAGAAGACTGCACGCCCCTTACTTCTTGCACTGTAACTGGCACTCAGTACACCGAATCACTTGGCGCTGGTGAGAGCGGCTTTTATGTATCCCATGCCGATGTCACAACCCGAATTAAGCAAAACTATCCCGAATTATGGTCATCTAGTTCTGGGCACAGGAATGCGCAGTTCACTGTAGCGAATGTCCAGGGCGCGCAGGGTTTGGGTACGAGTGCTGGTTGGGCAATTGTTCTAATTTACGAGAGCGCAGCTGAACAATTGCAACATATTGAATTTAAGTCAGGACTGACACTTGTTGCTCCGCGCTCGGCACACAACTTTGAAATAACTGGCTTTGACTCGCCAATTAGCGGTGACATCGAGTCCCTAGTTGGTTTAGTTGGCATCGATGGCGACGCTGGAACTGTAGGTGATTCACTGACTTTGCGAGGAACAAACCCGACGCTCTTAGCAAACTCAATAAATGAAGCAAACAACATAATGAATAGCTCGGTTTCAATTGATGGATTACGAAGCTCATACCTCAGCGGGCAGTCGGTAGGTAAGTCGAAAAATACTTTCGGCGTTGATGTGGATCGATTTACCGTTACGAATGCCATTTCCCACGGTGCTCAATCAGTCCGGCTGACACTTAATTCCGCAGCCGAAAGCTTTTATCTCCCCGCAATAATTTGGGCATCGCCACTGGGTAAGTCCGAGTTGCAATTGAAAAAATATGTTTCAGCAATAACGCAGGGCGGAGCTGGAAGCAATCTGACTGTTACCCAAGGCGATGTTATCGAATACAAAATTGAAATAGCTAACATCGGCACTTCCTCTGCTTCAAAAATTGATTTGTCAGATCTGTTTCCTGCAAACCTCATAAATATTTCCACACCAACAAGCGGTTGCACAGTTTCCTTGAACCTACTTAGTTGCCCAGACTTAGGATCACTATCTCCTGGTCAATCCGCAATCACAATTACTGCGCTGGCTGAAGTCTCATCTGGTTCGGGAACTTTTAGCAACTTTGCTTCAGCGACTTATTCAGGGCATCAAGGATTAACAACAACAATCTCAAACATTGTCACAGTCGAATATGCAGTTCGGTCAGTTGATCTATCCCTAACCTTGAAATTTGCTGATCAAATAGTGCAAGCAGGAAGTGACATCGACTTGCTTGCCACCGTAAATAACCTTGGCCCAATTAGTGATGACTCGATACAAATACGCCTCACATTGCCTACAGGATTGACCAGAAAGTCAGTGCTACCTACTGGATGTGCCCAATCAGGCCGTGTGATTAACTGCGAGTCTGCTGGCTTAGGAATCAAGAGTGGCTCAGGATTGGAGCCTGGAAGCGCCGCTGCATTGGAGTTAACGTTGCGGGCAGATGCAGCAAAGTCTAAATTTCGCGTGACCGGCACAGTAATGACGGGATTGGCAGGCGGTGATACTGACCCAACAAACAATTTTGCCTTTGCCGAAGTTTTGGTTAATCGCCCACCTAATGCAAAATCGATTCGGTTTGAAGTTAGACAAAATTCAAACTGGCAAACGAGAGACTTAGCCGACTATATTTCGGATCCCGATCAGGATTCGCTGCAAATCGAGATGGAAAAGCTCCCAAGTGATGTTGGTCGCCTCTTGCTCTTGGGTACAAACTTAAAGTTCAAGCCTTACCGAAATTGGACTGGAACTACAACTGTTAATTACAAGATTTTTGATGGCAAAGGTAGATCTGCTAAGGCACGAATAGTAATTGTCGTGTTACCAGTAGATTCCACTAGGCCCAAATGTCACAGTTTTATTGCCATGGGCTGCTAGCTTTACTACTCCATGCCGCCCAAGCACTTTGCACCATTTGAGTTAGCTCAAATCTGCTGGACCAATTGAGTACATCCCTTGCTAATCCGGGGTTGGCTACCAGAGCTGGTGGGTCGCCGGCTCTTCGTGGCGCAAGTTCGGGCGTAATTACCTGACCAGTTATCTCGCTGATTATTTCGATTACTTCTTTAACGCTTGTTCCATTTCCGGTACCAAGGTTAATCGCTTGAAATCCTGCACTTCCGTTATCCACCAAGTCCATGGCAGCCACATGTGCTTCAGCCAAATCCTGCACATGCAGGTAATCACGAATACATGTTCCATCGGGCGTTGGGTAGTCGGCGCCAAAGATCTTAGGCTGCTCACCTCGACTTATCGCCTGCATAACAATCGGAATTAAGTTCAGGGCAAAGGTATCACCAAGTTCATTAGCAGCAGCACCGGCGACGTTGAAGTAGCGCAGGGAAACCACTTTGAAACCATCTGACTTGGCCAGAGCAGCTGCCATCCATTCGCCAGCAAGTTTGGTTGCCCCATAAGGATTAATTGGATTACATAATTCACTTTCAGAAATTGAAGCATTTAGATCTAACTCTGGTTGTCCATACACTGCTGCACTAGAACTGAAAACAAGATTCTTAACGTTGTGCTGTTGCATTGAGGCGAGCAAATTAGTAAACCCACCAACATTTTCTTCCCAGTAATACAGCGGGCGTTCAACAGATTCACCTACTTGCTTTCTTGCCGCAGTGTGAAGTACGCCAGAAATTTGATAGTCGTTGAAAACCTGCTCTACTGCTTTAGCGTCATTTAAATTCGCCACCACAAGTGGAATGTCGCTAGGAAGTTTAGCTGCGATTCCGGTGCTCAGATCATCGATTACTATTACATCGCGACCACTAGAGATGCTCTGGTGGACAATGTGAGCACCGATATATCCAGCACCGCCTGTTATCAGCCAAGTCATATCTCTATTGTGGCGCTTCTAACAGTGAAATTGCGAATTGTCACCACTGGGCTGGGATATCCAGAAATGGGCAATGCCGGCAGCCTGTCTCACAACAAAATGTGCGTTCCTGTAATTTCGTTACCGTGAAAACAAAAGTGCCATTGGTCGGATCTAGGTAACCTTCTGCACCAGCTCGTACTGCTTCCTCGTGGGCCGCAATAATTGACGCATAGTCGGCGCGCTCCGGAGATAGACGTGTCGGATGCGGCAATGGGATGGTTGACATATTAACTTCACTCACTTTTATTTATTAAGGTCCGATAATTCGAACTTACCCGCAGATTTTGAATTCTGCGAGTTGGAATTGCGACAGATTTTCAGTGGCCCCGAGATGATTCGAACATCCGACACGCGGTTTAGGAAACCGCTGCTCTATCCCCTGAGCTACGGGGCCTACAGGTCTTCTTTGACTACGGATGCGTCTTTTCCTACCTTCATAAAGTCGGCGTAAGCATCGGTAACAGTTTTTGGATCAGCATGCATCATAAGCTGGCCATGATCTAGCCAAATTGCATCATTGCATAAATCGCGAATTGAACTCAGCGCATGCGAGACCAAAATCATGGTACGAGCTGACTCCATCAACTCTTTCATCTTGGCCTGTGCTTTAACTTTGAACCGAGCGTCACCAGCCGAAAGCGCCTCGTCAATCAGCAAGATGTCTGGGTTCATGTGCACAGCAACGCTGAAGGCCAGTCGCTGCGACATACCTGATGAGTAAGTTCGAGTTGGCATGTCAATGAACTTGCCTAGTTCCGCGAACTCAACAATGTCTTTTTGCTTTTCGGCAACTTCAGCACGGGACATGCCGATAGCCAGTCCTGCCAGCAGGATATTCTCGGTGCCAGACAGCTCGGTATTGAACCCAACACCGAGTGAAAGTAACGTACTCACTTTTCCATGAACTGAAATCTGTCCGGACGTTGGCGGCATGATGCCAGAGATAGCCCGTAGCAGCGTGGATTTGCCAGCGCCATTATGGCCCACGACACCTAATACGGTGCCATGCGGAATTTCAAATGAGACATTTTTCAGCGCTTCAACAGTGTTCACTACACGCTCGCCGCGACCAAAACGGGTCAAAGTAGATTTCAGCGTTGGAGCTTTTTCAAATGTTGTTCGATAAGTCAAGCAAAGATCTGAAACTTTGATGGCAGGCAGAGAAGTTTTCTCTTTGTAAAGTTTGCGCGCGCGTGCTGCTTCACTAGATTCATCAGTTGAATCTAGATCCACATCTGTTTCAACATCAAAGTCGGACAGCGAACTCACGCTCCCTTGACATAAATAACAGGCTGCCAATCAACAAAGTAGCAATGGTCCAACTAGCACCGATTAGCCAGTAATTTAGCGGTGCAATTTCACCACGCACTAGGGCATCTCCCCAAGCGCCGAACATTGCAAATAATGGGTTCAAATATAGAAAAACACTCAATTTACCTTTTACTGCATCTGCGTAGTACAACACGGGGGTGATGTAAAGCAGAATGCGCGTTAAGTAGGGCAAGAACTGTCGTAAATCTCGGAAGTACACCTGAAGCATGGCCACTAGTGAAGCCACGCCTAGAGCGAAAAAGAAAATCATAATTAGCGCCGGTATAGCCATGAGCTGGCGCCAACTTAGTGGCTGATGAGTGACTAGGTGAAAGATCAAGTAGACCAACATTGATGGCAGGAATCTTCTGAATGCTACTAGCACTGCCGAAAGCGGAAGGATTAGCCGAGGGAACGACTGGCTCGTGACCAACTTGCCAACACTAACTACACTTTTCGCGCCACCATTCATAGATTGGGAAAAGAAATGGTAGACAAAAATGCCCGCGAGTAGGTGGCACAGATAATCTGGCCCCTTATTGCGTCCGCTGGAAACAATGTAGGCAAGGGTGTAGTAAACCATGGCCAGAAATAGAGGGTTAAGGACTAGCCAGACTCGTCCAAAAAAGGTGGCAGCTGACTGCGAGCGCAGTGTGGCTCGAGAGAGTTCAACCGCAAATTCTCGGCGCTGCCACATATCAGTGAAGTAATTTTTTAAGTTCGGCAATCCAGCCCGAAAAGGTTTATGAATTGATACATCGTCAACCATATCGAATTCAGATAAATCGGCGGTTGAGCTCATGCAGATAGCCTACCGCAGGTCATTTTGTGTGCTGTGACAATAATGATTCGTAGGTGTCATGTACGATTTGTGCGTTTCGAGCCCAAGTTCGCTGCTCATGCACCCAGTTGCGCGAAGTTTTTCCAAACTCACGAATCTGTGCTGGATCATCTAGTAACTCGGCTAAGACTCTTGCCAGATCCGCTGCTGAATTTTTTTCAAAAACGCGACCCGTGACTCCGTCTTGCACAATTTCAGTCAGCGCATCAACACTGGAAACAACACAAACCTTTTCCATAGCCATTGCTTCAAAGGGTTTTAGCGGTGAGACCATCTCACAAACGGGAAGAGCCAATCTGGGGAAGGGGGCGATATCGATTAACGAGTAATAACGTTCAACATCTGCATGCGGTACTCTGCCAGTGAAAGTGACAAGTTTCTGAATTCCTAGGTCAGTGACCTGCTTTACCAAGTTCTCATATTCAGCCCCGCCACCAACTATCAATACATGGAAGTCGTCGCGGTTAGCGCCTAGCTGCTTTGCTGCCAGCATAAGCAAATTCAAGCCTTCGTAATCAAGTAATGAGCCGACATACCCAATGACTGTTTTACTGGCAAGGCCCAATGAAGCCTCGAGTTCCAGGTCGCGTTGCCGAGGTAAGAATCGATCCACATCAACACAGTTAGGCAGGATGGTTATTTTCTCGCTATTAACACCACGACGAATTAATTCGGCTTTGAGTGCGTTGGTTAGTGCAAAAACATGTGATGCATCGTTACAGGCTTGTGTTTCCAGCGCAACACTCAATCGGTGTCGAAGCGTAAACTCGTACCCGGGTTCTCGCGAGCGTGCAGTAACTTCCCAGAGTCCGCGCACTTCGTAAACTGAAGGAACATTTACTTGCTTGGCTAAGTGGTTTCCGACAATGCCATTCCAGTTACTTGAGGCTGCGTGGATAACTTGCGGTTTAAGTTCACCAACAAGTTTTGCGGCTCGTGCAGCGTAGGCATTCAAGAAATTTGATACGCCAGATAGAGCACCGAGTTTTTTTCCAAGCCGGTGGTAGGTAACGCCATCTATTACGGAAATCTCTGGAATTTCCTCAGCCCTGGTGTTGGTATGACGATCAAATGGATAGCCAAGTCTGGTTACGCCAGCTACTGACCAACCTTGTGAATTAGTGGATTTGATTATGGCATGAGATCTAGTTGCGTAACCCTGTGAATCCCATGGTAGCGAGTTATGCAGTAGATAAATCGCCGATTTTGCTACTGGTTGATATTTACTTAGGCCGGAAGGGGCCAACTGCAATCCATACTTAACTAGCGGCAAGTTAGAGGTGCTTGGGTAGCCTTCATCAATCACCAAAACACTCTTGAATGATTTGGATTTAAGCATGTTTTTGCGAGCGTGACGCAAAGTGTCTGAGTCGCTACTGAGATGAAGCCAAGATAACCAAAGTCGCAATTCATGCTGAAGTTCCTCACGCGGCTCGGATTCGTGTCCAGATATCCAGTTTTCGGGTAGGCCAAAACGGATGGCGGCTATCGATTGCGCTAGATCTTCACTGAGCTGCAGGTTTGCCTGCCGACTTAGCGCAGCAAAATCGTTTACCTCGGAGTTGCTACTAGTTTCGCTCGGCTTACTCAGTTGCTCGGCTGCCAACCATTGCCCTTGTAAATAAATGCTGGGAACATTTTCTTTAAGAAGCTTAAGTTGATTTTGAAAACCAGTAGCTAGTTTCTCGTCAACGATTAGGACCCCATTTGCAGCTGCATGCCAAACCATGCGAACTACCATCTCCAATTGTGCGAGCTTGAGTGGCTTTTGCTCATTGAGTCGAGTTGAGATGGCCTCGTGAAATTTGCTGTACTGCCCCTTCCAGAAAAGGTTGAATACTTCAAATTCCCAACCTTTGCGCTTAGGTGCACTTAATCCAGCGAGCATTCGGTATTTGCGATGTAACCAGCCTTTGGCCCTGGTAGGTAAAAGTTTGCTTTGGCTTAACCCAGCAGACTGACCGAGTTCTAAAACGGAAATAACCTTTTCCCGAGCACTGCCAATGAGTTTTGCTCCTAGACCAGCGCGATCAGACATGCAAATTTCCTCAAGTTAGTTCAGCTTAATTAATTGAAAGTCTACTTGCTGGCTAAAAAGTTCTTGATGCCCTGAGCAATTCGCTCACCAGCATGCCCATCCCAAAGTGGTGGAGTCACGGTGAAAGTGCGGGGGGTTTGCGCCTGCTTGCGCACATGTGCCACCACATTCTCAGTAGTAACGAGCAAGTTCGAGCCACTGGTAATAGTTATTGGTCTTTCCGTATTCGGGCGGAGTGTGTAGCAGGGCACTTTTAGGATGCTGGTTTCCTCCTGCACACCACCTGAATCCGTAACAACACCGGCGCTGTAGCGCATGAGCGAAACGAAGTCCAAATAGCCAAGTGGGTCGATAATGTGCACATCAGGGTGCTGGTCCAGTCCAAGTTCCAAGAGACTTGCTCGTCCACGAGGGTGCAAGGGCAAGTAAATCGGATGGATGTCAGCTAACTCGTGTAAGACCTTGATGATGCGCAATGAAGCATCTCGGTCGTCAACGTTTGATGGACGATGTAACGTGGCGACCAAATATTTCTCAGGCAACTGAAGTTCAGTTAGTCGACTGCCCTTTGCAGTCTTGTCCAAGTTCTTTAGCAAAGTGTCAATCATTGGGTTGCCAACAAACTCAATACGGTCGTCGCTCACGCCTTCGCGCGCTAAGTGGCCGATGGCCTCTGGACTCGTTACGTATAGTCGCTCAGATAATTGATCGGTGACTATGCGATTCACTTCTTCTGGCATCTGCATATCAAAACTGCGAAGTCCGGCTTCTACGTGCGCAAGCGGAATGTGCAATTTGCTAGCAACTAAGGCAGCTGCCACCGTTGAGTTGATGTCTCCATAGACCACAACAAGCTGTGGGGGATTTTCGATAAATTCTTGTTCAAGCAAAACCATAGTTTGTGCTGTTTGGGCAGCGTGGCTGCCAGAGCCAACGCCAAGATTTATGTCGGGATGTGGCAAATCTAGTTCCTCAAAGAAAATCCCAGACATTTTGTCGTCATAATGCTGACCAGTGTGAACCAGTCGCTGGCTTACCCCTAACTTTGCTAAAGCTGCAATTACTGGAGCCGCTTTTGGGAAATTGGGTCGTGCACCGGTGACATGAGTTACTGCATGTGGCATGTGAGTTGGTGCCCTTCGTTAAGTGAGTCGGCTAGTATTTAAAAGTCTAGAGCCTGCAACTAGGAATCCCGTTTAGGTGTCCAGCAAGGACTGGATAAAGTCAGAATCCAAGCAAACAGATTGGTGATGCCCGTGGAAGACTTTGATTCACCGGCAATCGTTTTGCGGGCCGATGAAACTATTCCCGAAGGTAGATTCGCCGAACAGATTCTGCTTTTCCGTCGAAAAAAACGCGCACTTTTGAAACACCTTCCTTGGACCAGAACGCATCGAAATGAAAGAGCGCGGCTTAATCGGTTTATTCTGCGCAACGATATTGCAACTGTCGATCCTGAGAGTGGGAAAACTGCATCAGTTATCGCGCAGGGCTTACTTGAGAATTTTCCTATTGATTCATCAGTTAAAGACATTGAATTCATGCTGGTTCGCCTTTGGCGATTGGGCGATGTAAAACTTGCAGTAAAACTTTTTACTGCATTGAGTCCAAAGAGGCAAAATGGAATTAAGCGGAATAACCACATTCGCCGACTCACTGAAGCAAATGAAGTTTTGCAATCGGGAATTACTTTCTTAGATCGGCCGGATCACAAAAATTACGAACCTATTCCTGGACGAGTCGCATACATTTTGCACAACTCTCTACCTTTTCAAAGCGGTGGCTATGCAACTCGCAGTCACGGTGTAATGTCCGGAATCGCTAGCCACGGCTACGAAGTTTTTGGCATTACTAGACCTGGCTTTCCCCACGATCTGGGCATTCTTCCCGAAGAAGGCGTTGCAGTACCAGCACCCTTGCAAATTGAGTCTGTGCATTACCATCGATTGCCCGAAGTGAGCGTCCCGAGACACACCTATCTGAGTTATGCACGTGAATGGGCTGACCTGTTAGAGCAATGGTGTTTGGAATTTAGACCAGAAATAATCCATGCAGCAAGTTTTGGTCTTAATGGAATTGTTGCCACCGAAGTTGCGCGCCGCCTAAATATTAGAGCGGTATTTGAAGTTCGTGGCTTACATGAACTTCGCGATGAATCATTTACTCAGTACCGACTTGGCAGCGATCAAGACGCATTAGTTCGAGGAATCGAAACTCAGGCAGTAGTGCAGGCGGATTGGGTGTTTGGCATCACTGGCGCATTGATAGAGCGGTCCGTTAAGCGAGGCGCACAGGCAAGTAGAACTTCCCTGTTACCTAATGGCGTGAACGTTGAAAACTTCTCTCAGATGCCTCGCGATGTTGAGCTCACGGAAAAATTAGGTCTGAGCGACAAAACCATAATTGGATATGTGGGCTCGGTACTTGATTACGAGGGGCTAGATCTTCTGGTGGATGCCGCCGAGGAATTGCAGAAAACTCGGACGGATTTTCAGGTTGTAATCGTCGGATCAGGCCCACATACCCCTGAGCTGGAGAAGCACATTGCAAATTCTCCAGCGCGTGAACTAATTACCCTGGTTGGTCGCGTGGCACACAGTGAGGTCAATTCCTATTACTCAATCATGGATATTTGTCCGCTACCTCGTTTGCCACTGCCTATTTGTGAAGAGGTTTCGCCACTAAAACCGTTCGAAGCTATGGCGATGGGTCGTTGTCTAGTTATGTCTAGCGTTTCCGCAATGGCAGAGATTATTGGCACCGAGGACATCGGAGTCATCTTTGAGAAGGGAAATGTTGGCGACTTGGCGCGAGTGCTTGCTGAATTGATTGACAGTCCAGATACCCGTGACCGACTAGGTCGCAATGCCCGAGCTTGGGTAGTGGAAAATCGAAACTGGCCAGCCATCACCGCTGAGGTTGCTCGGGTCTATCGGGAGTTTGGTGTCCTTGCCTGCCCTGCCTAACTGCAGTTCTATCTAACCCCTACTATTCTTGAGGTTATGTCGGAAAAAGTTGATGTAGTAGTTGTTGGTCTTGGTTATGTAGGGCTTCCGCTGGCTCAGGCGGCGAGTGAGGCAGGACTATCCGTTAAAGGGCTTGATTTAAATCAGGCAGTTCTGGATGGCCTTAATGCTGGTCACTCTCATGTAGATGATTTAAGTGATGCAGATGTGCAGAAAATGCTTGATCGCGGTTTCTTGGCCACAAGCGATGCTTCAGTTGTGGCAAATGCAGATGCAATTGTGGTTTGTGTGCCAACGCCACTTTCTGAAGAAGGCGGCCCAGACCTCGGTGCAGTTATTGGCGCTACAAAGGCCGTGGCTGCCCATCTATCCGCTGGGTCACTCTTTATTTTGGAATCAACTACCTACCCCGGAACTACAGAAGAAGTAGTTCTCCCGTTACTTGAAGCTCATGGACTTAAACTTGGCGACTTTGATTTGGCATTTAGTCCAGAGCGGATAGATCCTGGAAATCCTGTTTATGGAATGACCAATACACCAAAAGTTGTTGGCGGCGTTAATGAGGTTGGCACCAAGCGTGCGGCAGAATTTTATTCACGGTTTGTTGAACAAGTTGTTCCAGCTAAAGGTGCTAAAGAAGCCGAAATGGCCAAGTTACTAGAGAACACATACCGACATGTAAACATTGCGTTGATGAATGAATTAGTTGAGTTCAGCAATCTGTTAAACATCGATTTGTGGGATGCAATTTCATGTGCCTCAACTAAGCCATTTGGTTACCAGGCTTTTTATCCCGGTCCCGGTGTTGGCGGACATTGCATACCTATTGATCCAAATTATTTATCTCACCATGTTAAAACTGTGCTTGGTCGACCATTCCGATTTGTTGAACTTGCTCAAGAAATCAACGCTGGAATGCCTGTGTACGTCCGGCGAAGGGTGCAAGATGCCCTTAATGAAGATGGCAAAGCAGTTAAAGGGTCACGGGTACTCCTACTCGGCGTCACTTACAAGCCAGACATTGCAGACCAGCGCGAAAGTCCGGTTCGTCCGATAGCCCGAGAACTGATGAGCCTGGGTGCCGATGTGGTTTATCACGATCCGTATGTGAGTTCTTGGAATATTGATTCTGAACACGGTGAGCATGAGCACGATCGGATTCTGACTGGAGTTTCCGACTTAAAAGCCGAATTGCCAAAAGCTGACATAGTCGTACTTCTGCAACCACACAAGAGTTACAACTTGGGCGAAATACAGGCCGGCGCAAAAGTTATTCTGGATACTCGCGGCAAACTTTCAGGCGCAAACGTCATCCGCCTTTAAGTTCTAGCTCAAGTTAGGAGCCGTAGGTGATTCGCAAGGACATTCAAGCCTTACGCGCCTACGCAGTTGGCATCGTTGTCATTTATCACGCTGGCTTCTCGATTTTTGGTCACCATCTGGTTCGCTCTGGATTCATAGGTGTTGATATTTTCTTTGTGATTTCCGGCTACCTGATTATTGGAATGATGGTTTCCGAATATGTGAAAACAGGTAGCCTGCATCTACTTAATTTCGTAGCACGACGAGCCCGGCGGCTCATCCCAGCTGCTGCTTTAGTTTTGATATTCACCTTGGTTGCAAGTTGGCTATTCATCCCGGGACTTGAAGGACAGCGGGCTGCCCTAGATATCCGGGCAGCTTCGTTTTATTTCGCAAATTTGCGATTTGCGGCAATAGCCATGGACTATTGGGCACCTCAGTCGGTCAGCCCAGTCATTCATTTCTGGTCATTAGGCGTCGAAGAACAGTTCTACCTAATGTTCCCCGCGCTGATGGCACTGTTGATAATCCTTCGGCGTAATTTGAAACTTTGGACTCTCGTTTTGGTACTTGCCATTATTTCTGTCGGTTCATATTTACTAATGCAAAGTCACATGTCAGTTGGAAATCAATTCGGATTTTATAGTCCATTAAGTCGGGCTTGGGAATTTGCTCTAGGTGGAATAGTGGCAATTCTGGGCCGTGATTTTCAGCCGCGGAAAATGCAATTTGTACGAATAGCGCGCTTGGTGGCCGTACTTGGCCTGCTTTATTCGGCAGTTGCATTTAGTTCAAAGGTGCTTTGGCCTAGCCCACACACCCTTATTCCAGTGCTCTCAACGATGCTGTTGCTCTGGGTAGGCGGATCTGAAGTTGCGGCGGCGAATCAAGGACCCAAACTGTTTGAATTGGATTTTGTGCAAAGAATAGGAACTTGGTCATACTCGATTTACTTATGGCACTGGCCACTCTTGTTCTTTGCGACTCGCCTCTTGCAGCCAGGGGCGAAAAGTCCTGAAGATCTTAAATTAATTTTTGCGGTACCAGCGGTAGTTCTATCCGTAGTGTTTGCAGCTGCCACATACCGTTGGATTGAAAATCCATTGCGCAATGCTCCGAGTTTAAAAGCCAGCGCGAAGAAGTCGCTAGCTGTTGGATTAGGCCTCTCAGTCCTTGTAGCTGGGTTAGCAAC
This sequence comes from Actinomycetota bacterium, assembly GCA_009923495.1. Lineage (NCBI taxonomy): Bacteria > Bacillati > Actinomycetota > Actinomycetota bacterium. The sequence continues at coordinate 18,874 of RFTJ01000007.1, read as the reverse complement.
GGTTGCTTATGCAAACCCATCAAGTCGACTGAACTCCCAGCCAATTGCGGACCTAAGTAATGCAAAAAGTGCCACAATCAACAACCCGGATTGGGTTAACACAATTATTTCTGCGCACACGCCAAAATTAACTTCCACTGACGGAATAGTGCTAACACCGGGCGAAATAAAATCTGCTAGATCAGATTTTCCCCGAACTTACTCAAATGGCTGCCACACAAGCTCGCCAGATCCTGCATTACCCAAGGGTTGCGTTTTCGGTAGTTCAAAGAGTGGGCGACTTGTTGGCCTGTTTGGAAACTCACACGCCAATCAATACTTTGAAGGCGTGCTTGCAGCCGCAACAGAAAGTGATGCCAAAGTCCTCTCACTAACTCGAAGTGGCTGTAGCGTTGCAGATGTTGATTTCGTTCTTGGCACTAAGTCCTGGGAAGTCTGTAATGCTTGGCGCAAGAACGCCGTAACCGCGATTATCAAAGCTAGACCAACGGTTTTGTTTGTGGCATCAACTCTGAAGACATCAGTAATTGATCCTAAGACTGGAGCAGTTGCGGTCACTCCGGCAAGAGGAAAAGAATTGTATCTCGCTGGATTTAGAAGAATGGTTGCTAACTTTGCTAAAGCTGGGATAAAGGTTGTGGTTATCCGAGATAATCCATTCTTTGACTCAAATGCTCTTGACTGCTTGTCGGCTCGTACTGCTAATGCCTGCACTCAACCACTTGTTCCATTTTTAACGCCAGCGCAGTTTAGTTCTGGCGGAGTTTCAGGAATTTCTAATGTCGTTGGTGTTGATTTAACGCGCACCTACTGCACGAACAAAGTTTGTCCAGCGGTGCGTGACGGGCACATTGTGTGGCGGGATTCGCACCACTTAACGAGCACCTATGCCAACTTACTTACCCCGATTTTCTCAGGAATTATCAAGCACGAAATTGTGCTCAATTAACGATTGCACGACCTTGCCTCGCCGCCATTTTGTGCAGAAGTTAGACTTAAATTATTAGTTTGCTTTGAAGTGGGGAATCATGGCCATAGTCACCGTCAATGTCTCATTAAAGCCCGAAATTTTAGACCCACAGGGCCGTGCCGTGCTTGGTGCACTTGGTCGATTAGGGCTATCTGGTGTTGCTGATGTCCGTCAAGGAAAGCAATTTGTTCTGACAATCGATGGTGAAATCACTGAAGATAAATTGGTTCAAATAAATGAAATTGCCCAAACTTTATTGAGTAATCCAGTCATTGAAGATTTCACTGTGCAGGTTGAGAAATGACCGCAAGGGTAGGCGTTGTAACCTTCCCCGGTTCACTAGATGACCGAGATGCTATTCGTGCAGTAACCATTGCCGGTGCGCAAGCAGTTTCGCTCTGGCATGGCGATCCGAATCTGCACGGTGTTGACGCCGTTGTATTGCCGGGTGGGTTTTCGTATGGAGACTATTTACGGTGTGGCGCAATTGCGCGATTTGCTCCAGTCATGGGAAAAATTATTGATGGGGCGAAGTCAGGTATGCCAGTTCTTGGCATTTGTAACGGATTTCAAATCTTATGCGAATCACACCTATTACCAGGTGCGTTAACGCGCAATGACCATCTTCACTTCATCTGCCGCGATCAAAAATTGAGAATTGAAAATAATGTTTCAACGTGGACTCTTGATTATTCACTTGGGCAAGAAATAGTTGTTCCCCTGAAGAACGGTGAAGGCTCATTCGTTGCCGATGACTACACACTCGATAGTCTCGAATCTAATGGTCAGATTATTGCTCGCTATGTCGATGTGAATCCAAATGGTAGTCGCCGAGACATTGCTGGAATTTCCAATTCTGCTGGAAATGTAGTGGGACTTATGCCACACCCAGAGCATGCGGTAGAAGAATTAACCGGACCGACAACCGATGGACTTGGCTTCTTCACCTCTGTTTTGACGAGTTTGCTTGCTGGCAAGGTGGTGTCAGCATGAGTGTAGACACAGTCTCAGCAGCTAGAGCGACACCCAATCAAGAGCAGCCTTTCAAAGAGCTGGGGCTGAAGCCAGACGAGTACGAGCGCATAATTGAAATTTTGAATCGTCGGCCGACTTCATCTGAGCTAGCGATGTACTCGGTTATGTGGTCTGAGCATTGCAGCTACAAATCCAGTAAAGTACATCTGCGCCAGTTTGGCGCGAAGGCTCCGCATAGTGATGCGCTACTTGTTGGCATTGGTGAGAATGCTGGAGTGGTTGATATTGGCCAAGGTTGGGCCGTGACTTTTAAAGTCGAATCGCATAATCATCCTTCTTACATTGAGCCCTACCAGGGGGCCGCTACCGGTATTGGTGGAATCGTGCGAGACATCATTTCAATGGGAGCCAGACCCGTTGCTGTCATGGATCCACTTCGGTTTGGTGATCCGAAAAATCCTGATACCAGGCGAGTGTTAACCGGAGTTGTTGCCGGTATTGGTGGCTACGGAAATTGTTTGGGGTTGCCAAACATTGGCGGCGAAATAGTTTTTGACCCGAGCTATCAAGGTAATCCACTTGTAAACGCCTTATGCGTTGGCACCATGAAACATGAGGACATTCATCTAGCGGCTGCATCAGGCGTTGGAAATGCAGTCATTCTTTATGGCGCGCGCACAGGTGGCGATGGCATTGGTGGTGTGAGCGTTTTAGCATCCGAAACTTTTGATGCGCAGGGCCCAGCAAAACGACCAAGCGTTCAAGTTGGCGATCCATTCATGGAGAAACTGCTTATCGAGTGCACTCTTGAGGTTTTGCATGCTGGCCTAGTTGAAGGTATTCAGGATCTTGGTGGCGCAGGTATTTCGTGTGCAACGAGTGAACTTGCAAGCAATGGCGAAGGCGGAATGCATGTCTGGCTTGATCGCGTTCTACTACGCGACCATACGCTCTCGCCCGAAGAAATCTTGATGAGTGAATCTCAGGAACGTATGTGTGCTGTTGTACTTCCCGAAAAAGTTGATGACTTCATGGAAGTCTGCAAGAAATGGGATGTTGAAGCGGTTGTCATTGGCGAAGTTAATAACACCGGCCGTCTAACTGTTGACTGGCACGGTGAACAAATTGTTGATGTACCACCGCGGTCAGTAGCGCATGATGGCCCAGTTTACGATCGCCCTTACTCCCGCCCAGAGTGGCTGACAGCCCGTCAAGCTGATGAGCCGACAGCGCAGCGCCTGCAGCGTCCAAGCAGTTTCGACCAGGTAAAAGAGACTTTACTCAAAATGGTTGGCGCACCAAATTTAGCCGCCAAGAGTTGGGTTACCTCGCAATACGACCGATATGTTCTTGGTAATACTGTCTTGGCTCAACCAGAAGATAGTGGAATGATTCGAGTCGATGAAGCAACTGGACTCGGAGTTGCCGTCTCAACAGACTGCAATGCCCGTTTTGCTGCCTTGGATCCATATCGTGGCGCTCAGTTAGCGTTCGCCGAGTCGTATCGCAATGTCGCAACTACCGGGGCTGTTCCGTTAGCAGTTACCAACTGCTTAAATTTCGGATCTCCAGAAGATCCCGGTGTGATGTGGCAATTTGAACAGGCAGTCACTGGCCTAGCCGATGCGTGTCTGGAGTTAGGAACGCCGGTTACGGGCGGAAATGTTTCTTTCTACAACCAAACTGCCGAAGTTGCGATTCATCCAACTCCAGTGATTGGAGTTCTCGGTGTGATCGACGATGTTACTCGCAGAACTCCCATCGCTTGGCGCGAAGACGGTGAATTAATTTATTTACTCGGCCAAACATTTGACGAGTTAGCCGGCTCTGAATGGGCGCATGAAATTCATGGTCATCTCGGTGGACTGCCACCAGTTTTGGATCTAGCTAATGAGCGAACACTTGCTGAAATTTTGGTTGCAGGCTCACGCGATGGAATGTTAAGTGCTGCTCACGATGTTAGTGATGGCGGTGCCATTCAAGCACTAATTGAGATGGCGCTTCGTGCAGATATCGGTGCCCGAGTTTGGGTTCCTGACCAACTGGATCCGTTCGTCTTTCTTTGGAGCGAATCCGCGACTCGTGCAGTTGTGGTTGTCCCCAGAAGCGAAGAGATGCGGTTCGTAGCCATGTGTGAAGCGCGCAATTTTCCAGCCACCCGTATTGGGGTGGTTGATTCGCAGATTGGCACTGAATCCGGCCTGAGTGGACAGGGCCTACGAATTGAAAATGTTTATGGTGGCGAGGTTGTGGTGTCGCTAGCCGAGCTACGAGAAATAAGCGAAAAAACACTTCCTGCATTATTCGCCTAGTCAGCAAATTTAAAACAGTGAACTCAAATCGCTACCAATTCCACTAGCTTGGATCCGTCCTTTGCTAACTCCATCAGCCCAAACTAATGAACCCGAAATTAAGCTCAACCATGTTTGTGCTGACATTTCGACTACAGCAGGCGGTGTTCCCCTTCGATGTGTGGTGCCGCCCATAATCTGCACCACACAATAAGGGGGTACCCGAACTTCAACTGCCCGCCCTGGATAGGCACGGGCAAGTAACTCGAGTGATTGGCGCACGGCATCAGCCAAAACCGGCCCGTCAGCGTCCGCAGTTAAGGCTCGAGCAACTAATTGGTTGACTTCATCGGAAAACTCCACAGTGCAATTGTGTCAGTTCATAACTTCGGGCACGCCACAAGATGTGTTTCCAATTTCAGCGATAGACTAAAGCAGTGGCAGGCGATGGCAAACTCGGACACGAATTACTGCCTGGTGAAAAAGGACCCCAAGATGCATGTGGCGTCTTTGGTGTGTGGGCACCAGGTGAAGAAGTAGCCAAACTTACCTTCTTCGGACTCTATGCCTTGCAGCATCGCGGTCAAGAATCAGCTGGAATCGCAGTTAGTGATGGCCACAACACAACAGTCTTTAAAGACATGGGTCTGGTATCTCAAGTTTTCACTGAAGCGGCACTCGAATCGCTGCATGGCTATCTGGCTATTGGCCATACGCGCTACAGCACCACAGGCTCAAGTTGTTGGGATAATGCTCAGCCAACTTTTCGCGCAACTGCAACGGGACATCTGGCACTTTCTCATAATGGCAATCTGACGAATACTCATGAGCTTGCGCAACGCCTTAAGGCAATTCAATCCGACTCAGCCGAACTCTTTGCTGACATGGGTCGTGGCGCATCAAGTGACACAGATATTTTGACTGGACTATTAGCAGCCCACCCCGATAACACTCTGGAAGCGGCGGCATTAGACGAATTGCCCAAAGTTAACGGTGCCTTCAGCCTGGTATTCATGGACGACCAAACTTTATACGGTGCTCGCGATCCGCAGGGAATCCGCCCTTTGGTTCTGGGTCGCCTTGAGCGCGGTTGGGTTTTGGCATCAGAGACGGCAGCCTTAGACATTGTGGGTGCGTCTTTTGTACGCGAAATCGAACCAGGCGAATTAATTGCGATAGATGAGCATGGCTTGCGGTCGTCTCGATTTGCCGAAGCAAAACCAAAAGGCTGCCTGTTCGAATATGTATACCTTGCTCGACCTGACACCAGCATTGCTGGTCAACCAGTGCACGCAGTCCGCGTTGAAGTAGGCCGTCGTCTGGCAGCCAAAGATCCAATTGACGCCGATATTGTCATCCCAGTACCGGAGTCGGGAACACCGGCGGCGGTTGGTTATGCGCAGGGAAGTGGAATTCCATTTGCGCAGGGCTTAGTCAAGAACGCTTATGTTGGACGGACATTTATTCAACCTAGTCAGACTATTCGGCAACTGGGAATTCGACTTAAATTGAATCCGCTTCGTGAAGTGATTGAAGGCAAGCGAATCGTCGTAGTAGATGATTCAATAGTTCGCGGCAACACCCAGCGAGCAATCGTCAAGATGCTACGTGAGGCAGGAGCTGCCGAAGTGCATGTCCGAATTTCGAGTCCACCAGTCCAGTGGCCGTGTTTTTATGGAATTGATTTTGCCAGCAAAGCTGAATTAATCGCTAACGGTTTGACTACCGATGAAATTCGACGATCAATTGGCGCTGACACACTTGCCTATGTGGAACTCGATGAACTAGTCAGTGCCACCGGAATTGCAAAAGATCGTTTGTGTCGAGCCTGTTTCGATGGCGAATATCCAGTTGAACTGCCTCCCGAATCAGTTCTGGGTAAGCATTCACTAGAAAGCCTTGAAATTGTTGATGCGCAATTAAGCGCCATTGAGGAAGCGATTCGCCGCCCGTGACCGAACCATTGTCATATGCCAGTGCTGGTGTTGATGTAGAAGCTGGCGAACGAGCTGTTGATTTGATGCGAGCTGCGATAGCCAGAACTGACCGCCCCGAAGTGGTGGGTAACTTTGGTGGATTCGCCGGCTTATTTGATGTCAGTGCCGTTAAGTCCATGGCTAAACCATTGTTGGCCACATCAACCGACGGCGTTGGCACCAAGATTGATGTAGCAGCGCGCATGAATATTCATGACACAGTGGGTATAGACCTAGTTGCAATGGTGGTTGACGATTTGGTCGTCTGCGGTGCCGAGCCATTGTTTATGACTGATTACATCGCTGTGGGCAAGGTAAATCCTGAGCGGGTGGCTGCCATTGTCACCGGCATTGCAACCGGTTGTGAGTTAGCTGGCTGCGCATTAGTTGGTGGTGAAACAGCGGAACACCCTGGACTACTTGGCCCTGATGAATACGACATCGCTGGTGCTGGCACTGGGGTAGTTGATGCTGAAAATCTCTTAGGTGCTCACAAAGTCCAAGTTGGCGATGCAGCAATCGCAATCGAAGCGAGTGGACTTCACTCTAATGGCTTTTCATTAGCTCGACATATCGCTTTCAATCTTGCACATTTAGATGTACACAATCACATATCAGAATTTGGCCGCACCCTAGGTGAAGAGCTACTTGAACCAACACGCATCTACACAAAAGATCTCTTAGCGCTCATAAAGTCAGTGGAGGTACATTCGATCAGTCACATCACTGGTGGCGGTATTTCGGCAAACGTTGCCCGCGTTATGCCACAAAATTTAGCGTTGGAAATTGATCGCAGCACCTGGATGCCGCTGCCAGTTTTCAATTTCCTACAAATGCGTGGAAATCTAGCACAACTTGAAGCTGAGAAAACTTTCAACATGGGAATAGGCATGCTGGCCTTCGTTGCAGTCGCAGACGCGGATAAATCAATCGCGCTATTAGCGCAAAGAGGTTTGGTGGCTTGGCAAGTTGGTTCAGTCCGCGAGCGCACCGCAGAAGATATTTCAGATTCGCTTGCTAAAGGCACAGCTGGTGGGGTCGTTAACTTAGTCGGAAATTACCGAATCTAGTCGTCTTGCGAAGAACTTTCAGATGATTCAGGGGATTCTTCTGACTCATCTTCGTCTTCGTAATACTTGGCGTAAGGATCGTCTACCAATTCTTCCGAGCCAGAGTACGAGTCATCATCTCCACTTGGCACGAGCGCAGATCCGCCCGAAAGTTCAGCCTGCAATGCACTCAGGTCGGTATTTGGCGTGTTGTACTTTAAATCGCGAGCAACTTTTGTTTGCTTAGCTTTGGCTCGGCCGCGCCCCATGGCTCAGCCCCCTTAATCACCGTGAGAACTAACTATTTACTGCAACCTAGGCATAACCTGCTTTTGGCCACTTCATAATTCTAACCGACCCCGAGACAGGGCGGTAATTGTGGGGCAAACAATAGGGGAACGGGCACCCCGCTTTTGCTCAAATACCGTTAGTTACCGTATGCTTTCAGTTCGTGCCTGTCACAAACTGGCACCCTAGCCCCCATCGTCTAGTGGCCTAGGACGCCGCCCTTTCACGGCGGTAACACGGGTTCGAATCCCGTTGGGGGTACGCAAGACCGATAAGTCTTATGACTTAGCGAGCCGCAAGACATCTGCCACAATAGGTAGATGCTTATGGCCCCGTAGCGCAGTTGGTTAGCGCGTCGCCCTGTCACGGCGAAGGTCGCGGGTTCGAGTCCCGTCGGGGTCGCTTGGTATCACTTCGGTGATACCGGTAGGCCAGGTAGCTCAGTTGGTACGAGCGTCCGACTGAAAATCGGAAGGTCGACGGTTCGATCCCGTCCCTGGCCACATTTTAGAACCGTCTAGCCTTTTAGGGGACGGGATCGAACCAATCAGTACTGCTCGTTACGCAAAGCGTTTACGCTTTGCGTAATCCCGTCCCTGGCCACATTTGTGCTACGTCCCTGGCCACATTTGTGCTACGTCCCTGGCCACAGTGATTTAGTCTCGAATTAGTTGTCCGGTTACCACAATGCGCTTGGCAAAAGTATCCAATGGAGTGCAGGTAATTAAAACAATTCGCGAGTCATCTTTCGGTCCGTTTAACACACTGGTATCGGTTGGATCGACGGTGATGTTCGAAATAATTCGATAGTTAAATTTCTTGGATCCTGATTCAACAACTATTCGGTCACCAATCTCAACTCTGTCAAGGTGCCGAAACGGCCCACCAGCACCAACTCGATGAGCTGCTAAGGCGAAGACTCCATTTTCACCAGGACCTGACCAAGAATAGGCTCCTGCCACTCCAGTGTTCAAAGTTACCTCGTCGACGCCTCGAGCAATTGGCAAGGTTAGGACCTCAGCTGCAGGAATTGTCAGCAGACCAATCACCTTTCCTATTGGCGATTCAGACGAGGTAGGTGCAATTTGCGGCGCAGGAAAAGTCGGCAGAGCAGAGACCTGTTTGTCATTTACCAACGATGAGTTGCTGCTTTTTTGGATGCCAGAAATTAGCAGGTAGCCAAAAAGCAAGCTCGCCAGAATCACTACAACTTCAATCAGCCGCCGGTTCATTATGAAACTGAGTCAGGCCTAATTTTGAAATGGGGAAGTGATTGCGCTCCACAAGGTAGCCCAAAGCGACATTGGGTGTTTGGACCCACCAGTATTTGGCAATTCGCCACCTCGCGAATATGCAATTTCTGGGTCATAAGATTCGCTTGGGTCAGGAGTTGGCTCTGGATCAGGGTCAAGAGTGAAAGTATTAGTCGCCACGCAAGTCATATTTAGCGCCGTAGACGTAAATTGACCTGAATCATCTATAACTACATCATTGCCAGCGGTGTCAGTGCAGGTCCAAGTTGGACTTCCGCCGGTAGTGACATTCCATTGACCATCGGTGGAGATCGGAACATCGGATTCACCCAAAGTGATAACGGTACCTTCTGGAATTGTGGTCAAGGTAATCGCTTCAGTCGCGCTGTTCACCTCATTTGTTGTGACCACTCCTTCAGAAATTTCGCCATTTAACTCGGCAGTTAGAGTGAAAGTACCAACCTCGCCAAGGCTGATTTTTGAAACCGTGATGTCTGCCAGATTTGTTAGCTTCCAGACATAGGTGCAAGTTATTTCAGTTGTACCGACCGAGGTAGGGTCGAGTTCAAGCGACACATTTGATTCGGAAATGGAATGTGATGCACCACCAGTGCAATCTAACGAGTCAAGTTCCCAAGTCGAAGTGTCGGTATTAGTTGGTGCAGCACCAGTGATTTCATAGGTGCCAAATGCAAGACCAGATTGCTGACTAGTTTGAGCTCCGCCGTCACCCCAAACAATGTTGGTAAGCGTGTCTGAACGCTCACTTCGAGTTAAGCCGTTTATCGTCACAAAGCTAGCATCGGCTGATATCGAGCCACTACCACCAATGATTTTATTAACTATGTTTATCTTGGCATCAGGCGAAAAGTTATTCACCACAATACAACTAGTGTCACTGCCGGAAAGTGTGATTGAAGCGCCAGTAAGTACATCTCCCGTGCTAGTAACTTCAGCGCCAGTGCTGTCAACGCAAGTGATACTCGGAGTGTCCCACGTTCCACCTGGAGTACTTGGCCGTGATGTCTCGGTGATGGTGTAGGTACCTGGTGCCAGACCAGCCTGTTCCGTGACCAATGCTTCCTCGCCTTGTTCGGAAACTGCGGTGTTGCCGGAATATTTACTTGTGCCGCCTTGGCTTAAGTCAAAGCCGAAAGTGCCCACCGCACCGGTAGCGACTTTGTAGACAGTCAGTTTTGATTTCGGTTTAGATTCATTGGTAAATGTGCAAGTAACAGTATCTGCGATTCCGAGTGTGATTGAGGCAGATCTAGTGACCAAATTGGTGTCAACAGTAGACAAACCATTTGATGAATTACATGCCAAGCCAGTGAGTTCAAATGGCTCTTTGGGTGAGTCTTCGAGAACATTCCAAGTTTCGCCTGCAGCCCGAATGAAGCTCTGCGATCCACCTGCATTTAGGCTAAACGCGCCGCCAGGAGTGAAGCTCAAGTCACCGCTGAAGCCGAATGAAACTCCTGATCCACCTTTTGGAACAACTTTGCGAACAATGATGGTGCCACTCTTTTCAGTGGTGTCTACGTAATAGGCGTAACAAAACATGTGTCGTGAACCACCTGAAGTGCCTAGCCATTCGATGTTGTCAGCGTTGGCATTGTCAATCGCGCACCGCAAGGTACCGAACGCGATGCTGCTGTTGCCATTAAGTGGTGAACCTGGAACGCCACCTTGTACCCACGAAGACCGGTTTGCCAGTCCTGTTATCTGCGCGGGCGTTAAATTAAAAGTGATTGCGCCTGAGATTGTCCGACCGGTGTCATTGCCAAAAGCATCAAGCTCTGGCACAGAGGACACTGTTGTTGCCCACTGGTAAGGACTTCGCACCTTTGATAGCGCACCGAATGTTCCAGAATCTTTGCCATTCGTTCCTTGCGCCATGCCAAAAGTCCAATTGCTAAGTGGAGTACAGGCAGACTGCCCACTTGCTGGATTGTCTTCGACTTCTGGTCGTACCGCACCGGCATACGGCGCACTTGCGTAGAGACTATTTATCCCAACATTCTGCAGCGACTCCATAATGTTGTTTCGCGCCTTATTTGCCATGATGTCAGAGTATGTCGGACATAACCTAGCGGCTAGGGTCACTTTGTAGTTCTGCTCTTCAGGAGTATCTCCGGCAAACCAAAGTTGATATGTTGGAAAGCCAATTAGTTTTTTGAATTGCAAGCGCAAGGTTTTTATTGCTGAATTAGGTCTAACCCAAGCTGAGGCCCCATCCGTGTCACTGCCATTTCCTTTGATTACTCCTGTTGTTAAATCCCAAGTTGGCAAATCGTTCGATACTCCAGCACAAGCAGTAGGTCGGGGCGCTGTGTTGTTGCAGTAATTAAATGGAGTGACATTCCAAGCACCAACATTTACGGGATTTCCGGATGCGTCAGTAGCCGAGATTGTTACCTGATCTGCATCGATATCGCCCAATGAGAAAGACCATCCGCTAGTCGGCGTAGTGTTATTAAAAGTGAATGTTGTAACTGAATCAGCGCCACCAGTTGCAGTGCCCATCGAGATGTAGCCAGAGCCGCGTGAGGTTCCGTATTCAGCACCAGGCAAAGTTCCTGAATTTAGCCAAGCACTGGCACCCGATGAGACAGAAAGACCAGTTGCGGTTGTGGTGAAGTTTGCTGATGGGCTGGTGAAGCCACCGACATTTAGGTTCAAGGTGCCATTTGGTCGGGCAATCGTCCAATTCCCCCAGGTGCCAGTTCCACCCGCGGCTTTTGCTGGAGTACTTGGAACTGCTACAACTAGAACTGAAAGTATTAGGGCAAAAAGCACCCCGCCGACCATCAGACTGCGGATATTTTTACTGGCCAGGTAGTTAATTCTTAGCAAAGTCATTTTCTGAGTTTACCCCCGAAAAATGAGAGCCATTCCTCAGATTTACCCCATTTCCAACAGGTTTTAGTGGTTTTTTACCCTTTTTCCAATTATTTTGCTCATTTCACTTGACGGACCCTAACTACAAGCGTGTAATTTAGGGAATTGCAAGGCGTTTTGGCTGCAAAAGCCCGCCGTAGTTAGGAGAAGCTAGTGAGCGAATTGCTTTGGCTCCCATTAGCAGAATCAGAAGAACTCTCTTGGCAAGAACGAGCCCTTTGTGCTCAGACTGACCCAGAAGCATTCTTCCCCGAAAAAGGTGGATCAACTCGCGACGCAAAGCGCGTATGTTCATCCTGTGAAGTAAAAGCGGAATGTCTGGAATATGCCCTGGCCAATGACGAGAGATTCGGCATCTGGGGTGGCCTATCCGAACGTGAGCGCCGACGGCTAAAACGGGCTCAAGTCGGATAGCGACTATCCGCGCAAGGCTGGCCCCTCATAAGTTGGGTCAATCTGTTGGGGTGGCTTGCCCAATAGCAAGCCGAGTAATTCTGCTAGAACATCTTTAATTATTCGAAATTGACGACTACGACTAGCACTCCTTAATTCAATGGCTCGTTGGTAAAGCACAACTACATTCGGATTTCCACGTTCAATCCGTCCGAGTGGCACGGTGCCCGAACTCAAAACAATCTCGCGGATGCCCGGTACTTGCTCGACCTTTACCGTGATCCGGTTTAAGTCTTCGCCTAAAACCTCATCCAAATCTGAAAGAGCAGCCGAAATCTGAGCCTGGAACTTCTTATCAGGCCCAATTCGTTTTGGTACCGAATGTGGCCAAATTGGACCAACAACTCCTCGACCATGCAGGTCTCGACGAATCCGTCGGCGCGAGTCATTGGCCATAAATACAGCATAGGTGGGCTAAGGTTCCCAATGTGGGAACGAGACGCTGCACAAAACCTTCCTGCACTGCAGTTGCAACTTGGACGTTAACTTACGTCTACAGCGATTCCACTGCAGTGCTCGGTCCACTTGCCACTTTTCGCGAACCGCACTGTTACGACTTATGCGACGAACACAGCATTCGCCTGACTGCCCCTCGCGGTTGGGAAGTAGTTCGCTTAGAACTTGATCCGCAAGCGCTAAAACCTGCACCAGATGATTTAGAGGCGCTGGCCAATGCAGTTCGGGAAATTGGACAGGTAGCACTATCAGATTCAGTTGAAGAAGTCGCCCGCCGTGGACACCTGCGAGTGCTGCGAAACGTTGAAAATCAAGAAGATAATTCGTAACTATTGGGTCTAGTCGACTTTTGACCGCAGTTACCCGCGAGTAAAAATAACTGTCTTCTACCCCTAAACTTGGTTGAGTGAGAGACCTGTCAGCCTTGATTAAGGCATATGATGTCCGCGGTGTTGTGCCAGACCAATGGGGACCAGATTTAGCCCGTGAAGTTGGCATAGCTTTTGTGGAAATTTTAGGCATTCGGGTCAGCGATGGTGGCGCTGGCAAAGTTGTTGTTGGTCACGATATGCGACCAACTGGTCCAGAACTTGTCAATGCATTCATTCAAGGCGTTACCTCTGCTGGTGTCGACGTGATCAACATCGGCCTTTGCTCGACCGATGGACTTTATTTTGCATCTGGTCGATTAGCTCTTCCGGGCGCAATGTTCACAGCTAGTCACAACCCTGCCGAGTACAACGGAATAAAAATGTGCCGAGCTGGCGCAGCACCTGTGGGTCAAGATTCCGGCCTTGCCGACATACGCAAGATGCTCGAAAGCGAATCATTTCCAACCTATTCTGGGCCGACTGGATCCGCTACCGAACAGGACTTGTTGAGTGAATATGCCTCTCACCTTCGCAATCTAGTTCCCTTGGAGAACATCAGACCGCTCTCTGTTGTTATTGATACCGGAAATGGCATGGGTGGGTTCACAGTTCCTGCTGTGCTTGGCGGCCAATTACTTCCTCCACTTCCTCTTCAGATTGATGAAATGTATTTTGCTCTTGATGGGACTTTCCCAAACCATGAGGCGAATCCGATTGATCCAGAAAATCTGCGAGATCTACAGAAGCGGGTTCTTGAATTGGGTGCCGATCTTGGCCTTGCCTTTGATGGCGATGCAGATCGCTGTTTTGTTGTCGACGAAAAGGGAGACATTGTCGACCCCTCAACTTTGACTTCCTTGATTGCCACTCGTGAGTTAGCGAAAAATCCTGGTAGCACAATTATTCACAATTTAATTACCTCGAAAGCTGTTCCAGAAATTGTTCTGGAAAACGGTGGCAAGCCAGTACGTACTAGAGTGGGCCACTCATTCATTAAAGCAACGATGGCTGAGACCGATGCAGTATTCGGCGGCGAACATTCTGGGCATTTTTACTTCCGTGATTTTTGGAAAGCAGATTCTGGAATGTTAGCTGCAATGCATGCGCTGGCAGCCTTAGGCGAGACGCAGCCAGGAACTACGCTGAGTCAGTTACTGGCTCCATTCAGTCGTTATGCCTCAAGCGGCGAAATCAATACAACGGTCTCGGACGCTCAATTGGTAATCTCAAAAATTCGTGAAGTCTTTACAGCTCGAGGCGCTAGTTTTGACACCCTAGATGGACTTACTGTCACAGGAAATAACTGGTGGTTCAATGTCCGCGCTAGCAATACTGAACCCCTTTTGCGATTAAATGTTGAGGGTAATGATTCAGCCACGATGGAATCAATTCGCGATGAAGTCCTAGCCTTAATGAAAGCTGATTATTAACGTGCTTATCGATGAAACAAATTTGAACAGCCAGGATTACTTGGCGAAAGTGGATCAAAGTGCAATGCTCGAATGTGTTGCCAGTTCGGGCGCTCAAGTTCGTCAAGCCCTCGACTTAATCAACCGAGATGCCTTGGCTCAGATATCGCAAGATGGTAAGCCTCGAGGCCTGCTGGTTGCTGGGATGGGAGGCTCTGGCGTTTCGGGCGATGTGCTCAGCGCAGTGGCTGGCGAAGGTACGCCAGTACCAATTTTGATTGAGCGTACCCACGATCTTCCCGGCTGGGTTTCACCAATCGACTTGGTAATAGCAGTCTCCTGTTCGGGCACAACTGAAGAAACTTTGTCAGTGGCGCAACAGGCAAGTCGCCGTGGTGCCCGACTCGTCACAATTGGCGCTAACAACAGTCCGCTAGCAGCAATTAGTGAGCAGACGGCAGGTGCTGTTCATATCGGTATTGATGCGCAAGGGCGAATGCCACGCGCATCGCTGTGGACGATAGCGACCCCGCTTTTACTCGTAGCAAATGCTTTAGAACTCACGAACATTTCCGAAGATGAATTTAATCGCGCAGCTGACTTGATGGATGCACTTAGTGTCTCGTGCGGTCCACAAGTTGAAGTTTTTGAGAACCCAGCAAAATTGCTGGGAGTTGCTTTGGCTGAATCGCTGCCAATGGTGTGGGGAACTGGTGCAATTGGCAGATCAGCTGCTGGCCGATTTATGGCACAACTTGCTGAGAATGCAAAACTGCCAGCCGCTTACGGCGCATTGCCCGAAGTTGGCCACAATCAAATCGTCACTTTTGATGGAGCACTAGCGGGTCAAGCATCGCTCGCGGATATTTTTACTGACCCCCACATTGACGGTAGCCCACGAAACCTCCACTTAGTGCTTCTGCGCGACAGCACGGAGCATGAAGCAATCGCACGGCGCATTGATTTGGTTACAGAAATCACAGCTAAGCGGTCAATCCCCATTACCGAGATTGTTGCCCAAGGCGAACACCGCCTATCTCGCATTGCCTCGCTGATACTGCCAACGGATTGGGCGAGCGTTTATGCCGCAATTGCTATGGGGATAGACCCGTCGCCAATTGAGCCGATCAATGAATTAAAGGCTGGGCTACAGTAACTCAATCACCGGGGTTTAATTGTGCTCCAGCTGATGATTCGTGGCACAATAGGAAAACCGCCTACTAGCGAAGCCTCGTGTTGTTTGCCGGCAATTAATCCACCCACGAGGAGTGTTAAATGACTCTTGCCCCTAACGACTTCAAAGTAGCTGATCTATCGTTAGCCGAGTTTGGCCGAAATGAAATTCGATTGGCTGAAAATGAGATGCCAGGCTTAATGGCAATGCGCGAAGAATTTGGAAAGACTAAGCCGCTAACCGGTGCTCGAATCATGGGGTCTTTGCACATGACGATTCAAACAGCCGTGTTAATTGAGACCTTGGTCGAATTAGGTGCAGATGTTCGCTGGGTTTCTTGCAATATTTTTTCAACACAGGATCATGCCGCTGCCGCAGTAGTAGTTGGGCCAACAGGCAGTGTAGATGCACCAAATGGCGTTCCAGTTTTTGCCTGGAAAGGCGAAACCCTCGAAGAGTACTGGTGGTGCACCGAGCAGGCACTGATTTGGCCGGGACATGAAGGTCCGAACATGATTTTGGACGATGGCGGAGATGCCACATTGCTGGTCCATAAGGGCGCGGAATATGAAGCAGCGAATTTTGTACCAGATCCGGCTACTGCTGAATCGGAAGAGTTCGGCGTGATTCTTTCACTCCTACAGCGCTCGCTAGCAGAGGATAAGACTCGGTGGACAAGAGTAGCTGCAGATATTCAGGGAGTAACCGAAGAGACCACCACTGGTGTTCATCGGCTTTATGAGATGTTTGCTGACGGCAAGTTGAAATTCCCGGCAATCAACGTGAACGATTCCGTTACCAAAAGTAAGTTCGATAACAAATACGGCACGCGACACAGCTTGATAGATGGCATTAATCGCGCAACTGACACATTAATCGGTGGCAAGGTTGCGGTCGTCTGTGGTTACGGAGATGTTGGTAAAGGATCGGCCGAGTCACTTCGCGGACAGGGTGCTCGGGTTATCATCACTGAAATTGATCCAATTTGTGCGCTGCAAGCAGCAATGGACGGCTATCAGGTTCTAACTATTGAAGACGTGCTAGGGACTGCCGACATTTTCATCACTGCAACAGGTAACCGGGATGTAATTACGGTCGAGATGATGAGTCAAATGAAACATCAAGCGATAGTTGGAAACATTGGCCATTTTGACAATGAAATTGATATGGCAGGTCTGGCCAAATTCCCAGGCATTACTCGCAGAAATATTAAGCCGCAGGTAGACGAATGGATCTTCCCAGACGGACACTCAATCATTGTGCTAAGCGAGGGACGACTTCTTAACCTCGGCAACGCTACTGGCCATCCATCTTTTGTCATGAGTAACTCATTCACAAATCAGGTCTTGGCACAAATTGAACTTTTCACTAAAGGTGATGAGTATGAACTCGGTGTCCATGTGTTGCCAAAGCATCTGGATGAGAAAGTAGCTCGGCTACATCTTGATGCACTGGGTGTTCGTTTGACTGAACTAACCAAGCCACAAGCTGATTATTTAGGTGTAGATGTAAATGGCCCATTTAAGTCAGAACAATACCGTTATTAGGATTTAAGATTTCTGATTCATTTCCTCAGGCACAGCAACCAGAAGTCCCACCTGCGGTTGTGGAGGATGGCCTGCTCTTTCCGGGGGCGAGCGACTTGTACCGTGCGCAAGTATTGCGAGGCGTAAAACTCAAGTACCCGAATTGGGGGCTCGGCGACTTTGCTGGAACCTTGGTTGCCGCTGTTGTAGTAAGTGCCTTTGCAAGTGTCATCATGGTTGTTGGTCGAGTAGACCCGAAACATGGTTGGCCACTGATTCTCACACTAACTTTGCCTTGGCTGCCTATGGTTTTATATCCATTCGTTAGCTCCAAATACAAAGGCAATGGACTTCGGGCTGACTTCGGTTTGACACTGTCAAAAGCGAAACTGCGGCTTTCCTTGCTTGCAGGCGCGGTTTGCTTGGGCGTGACTCTACTTGTTGGATTAGTAACGACAAGAATTTTCGGTCCGATAAATTCACTCGCGGGTGAGATCGGTAGTAAAGAACACGGATTGGTCAGAGTGGTCTTTGCCCTACTCGTATTGTTTGGCGCGCCAATTGTTGAAGAAATTGTCTTTCGTGGACTACTGCTAGGCTCCTTGCTTAAACGCGAAATGGCATCGGGCTTTGCCGTTTTGGTTTCGGCGGGAACTTTTGCGCTATTTCATTTTGAGCCAAAACGCTTACTAATTTTGTTTGCTGCAGGTTTAATTTTAGGCGAGTTGCGCCGACGTTCAGGAAGCACCGCTGTCTGTGCAGTAGCGCACATGGTTAACAACGCACCCGGGGCAGTAGCGCTAATGTTTGGCTTCTTGAATTAGCCCAGCCTCAATACAGCAAGGTAGGCTTACCTAAGTGAGTGCTCCTCGAGTTGGCATTGTTGGCGGTGGACAGCTAGCCCGCATGATGCAACCAGCCGCCATAAATTTGGACATAAAACTTAGAGTGCTGTGTTCTAGCCCAACGGAATCTGCGGCTCAGGTAATCCCCGACTCGGTTTTCGGTAGCCATGACGATGTTTCTGCAGTTCTGGAATTTGCGCGGGACTGTGATGTAATCACTTTTGATCACGAACACGTACCGCCAGTTGTCCTGGATGCCTTGGTTGCCAGTGGAGCAAATCTGCAACCGAATCCCCAGGCACTGAAATTTGCCCAGGATAAGTTAATAATGCGGGCGGCCCTGAGCGAAGCTGGAATTTCCTGCCCGCTTTGGGCGCACATCAAAGATGTTGCAGGACTCCAAGACTTTGTGCAGCAAGCAGGCTGGCCAATTATTTTGAAATCCGCAAAGGGCGGTTATGACGGCAAAGGCGTTTGGTTTGTCGAGAATGAAATAGAAGCTCTGTCAGTAATGGCCGACATTCATGCACACAACCAGGAAGTATTAGCTGAACAATGTGTGGACTTTGTCCAAGAACTCGCAGCCCAGGTGGCTCGCAGTCCACATGGGCAAAGCGTGGCGTATCCGATTGTTAAATCTACACAGACGGATGGCATATGTCATGAAGTTATCGCCCCTTGTCCCGAACTAACCGATGCGCGTGCCGTTGCGGCCCAAGAGTTGGCGCTAAAGATTGCAGCGTTACTGGATGTAACTGGGATGCTAGCAGTGGAACTATTTGATACCGGTACTGAATTACTGGTTAACGAACTTGCCATGCGTCCGCACAACTCTGGGCACTGGTCAATGGATGGCGCAGTAACTAGCCAATTTGAAAACCATCTGAGAGCGGTGCTTAATTGGCCTCTGGGCTCGCCTGCGGCAATCGCACCCCAC
>RFTJ01000006.1 GCA_009923495.1 Actinomycetota bacterium | reverse complement strand
CCATATTCGCGAATGTAGTTCGTGTGCTTGAAATTTCCACCACGAGCTTTGAGGGCTTCTTGCACTGCCAGCGCGGTTGTTGTGGTTCCCGTTGACTCAGCACCAATGAATACCGCGCGGATAGCCAAAAGTTCCCTCGAACCTGGACCTAGAAGATGCCAATTGCTAATTAGGTCTTTGCGAATCTGAGTTGACGACACTGAGACGATTTCGCGATTTGGATCATGACTGTGGTGATGAAGGCCAAGCAATGCGGCGAAGTCGGCGCCGTTCTTCTCGGATGTCACAAGTAAGTCAACGGGTGGAGTATGCCGCAAGTGAGCTTCAATCACTCGAGCATTCGACTTCAATACAGCTGGGTTTTCGGGCTGATACGGCGTTGATTCGTATCCGAAAACAACGGTCATATCGGCTTCGTCCACGCCTTCGGCGAGGCAATCTTGAATTAAGGCCTTTGCTCGCAGTTCGGCACTGAAGCGATCGTGTGGCTGAGCTAAAACGACAACTACGACTTGGTCGCGTTTTTCGATCGCCGCCTTGATGAGCCGAACATGGCCCATGTGTGGCGGATTGAAAGTACCCGTTACCAGTGCAGCAGGCATGATTAGCGGGCGGCAGAGCCTTCAACGTAGTCACTGTCAGAAGTTTTAACCCATGACATCAACTTGCGTAGTTCGCGACCAGTTGCCTCAATTGGATGAACCTCACCAGCGGCGCGAAGTGCCTTGAATTCTGGTGCTCCGGCATCCTGATCATCAATGAAGCGCTTTGCAAACGCACCATTTTGGATGTCAGTTAGTACTGCCTTCATTGATTCTTTGACGCGAGCATCAATCACGCGTGGGCCAGAAACATAGTCACCGTATTCTGCAGTGTCCGAAACACTCCAGCGCTGCTTGGCAATGCCACCTTCATACATCAGATCAACAATTAACTTAAGTTCGTGCAAGCACTCGAAGTAAGCAACTTCTGGCTGGTAGCCAGCTTCAACCAAAGTTTCAAAGCCCGCCATAACCAAAGCTGAGGCGCCACCACAAAGAACTGCCTGCTCGCCGAATAGATCGGTTTCGGTTTCTTCGGTGAATGTGGTCTTGATACCACCAGCGCGAAGTGAGCCAATTGCTGCGGCGTAAGAAAGGGCTAACGGCCAAGCGTTTCCAGTTGCATCCTGTTCAACAGCAACGATGGCAGGAACGCCACGACCTGCAACATACTCACGACGAACCAAGTGGCCTGGACCCTTTGGCGCAACCATACAAACATCAACATTTGCTGGTGGTGTGATGTAGCCGTAACGAATGTTGAAACCGTGTGCGAAGAAGAGGGCATCGCCAGCCTTTAGATTTGGCTCAATTGCCGACTGGTACAGTCCGCGCTGAACTGGGTCTGGCACCAACACCATGATTAGGTCAGCTTCTGCGACTGCGGTGGCTGGGTCAACTACTCGCAAACCTTCAGCTTCAGCTTTGGCACGGCTGCTGGAACCCTCGGCCAAACCGACTCGCACATCAACTCCACTGTCGCGCATGCTCAAGGCATGTGCATGCCCTTGGCTGCCATAGCCCAAAACGGCTACTTTGCGACCTTGAATGATTGATAGGTCAGCATCATCTTCATAAAACAACTCAGCCACGATTTCTCCTTTTATGTGTGGTGTCTTTAGTCTGTCAGAACTTATGGATTTGGTGAATTCCGCCAATTAGGCAAGGCGATCTGCACTGCGAAGTGCTCGATCGCCAATCGAACGAGAGCCGCGCGCTAGGGCTACTACGCCAGACTGCACGATTTCCTTGATTCCGTATGGTTGCAAGCCATCGCAAAGCGCTTCCAGTTTCTCCCGAGAACCGGTTGCTTCAATGGTGACCGCATCAGGGCTTACATCTACGACCTTGGCGCGAAATAACTCAACGAGTTGCAGTACGCCAGTGCGGTTGTGATCGTCGGCCTTGACTTTTATCAGCATCAGTTCGCGCTCAACAGCAGCCAAACCGTCTAGTTCAACAATTTTGAGCACGTTAATTAATTTGTTGAGCTGCTTGGTGATTTGCTCAAGTGAGTTATCGTCGACATCGGTGACTATGGTCATGCGCGATATGCCGGCAACTTCGGTTGGGCCAACGGCAAGCGACTCAATGTTGTAACCGCGTCGAGAAAATAGCGCAGAGATTCGAGCCAAAACTCCAGGCTGATCTTGGACTAAGACGGATAACGTGTGACGACCCATGACTATGCCTCCTCTCGTTCCCAAGCTGGCGCTAGATCGCGGGCAAATTGAATTTCATCATTGCTCTTGCCAGCAGCCACCATTGGCCAAACCATCGCATCGCGATGAACCTGAAAGTCGATCACGACAGGTACATCATTGGTGCTCATGGCTTTTTCGATGGTCTTATCAACATCTTCAGGCTTGTCACAACGAAGTCCAAGGCAGCCGTAAGCATCTGCCAACTTCACAAAGTCTGGGAACGAATGTGAATGAAGGTCAGTGTTGCTGTAACGCTCGTTGTAGAACAAGGTTTGCCATTGACGCACCATGCCTAGTGATGAGTTATTTATCAAGGCGACCTTGATAGGAATCTCGTTTATTGTGCAGGTGGCCAGTTCCTGATTGGTCATCTGGAAACAACCGTCACCATCTATTGCCCAAACCGTTTTATCTGGCGCACCAACTTTGGCCCCCATAGCAGCTGGTACGGCGTAACCCATCGTGCCTAAGCCACCACTATTTATCCAAGTGTTTGGATTTTCATAGCCAACAAACTGCGCTGCCCACATCTGGTGCTGCCCCACACCCGCTGCATAGATTGCTTCAGGTCCCGCAATTTTGCCTAGGCGCTCAATGACTAGTTGTGGAGAGAGAGTGCCATCATTTGGCAGGTCATAACCAAGCGGATAATTCTCGCGCAGGTGATTTAGCGTCTTCCACCACCCCGTTAAATCTTCACGATTTCCTGCATCGAATTCCGCAGTGATTGCCGGAACCAGTTGGATAATGGCCGCGCGCACATCCGAAACGATTGGAATATCGGCATAACGGTTCTTGCCAATTTCAGCAGGGTCAATGTCAATGTGAATTACCTTGGCTTTTGGTGCAAAAGACGAAAGTTTTCCAGTAACTCGGTCATCAAAACGAGCTCCTAGGGTAATCAGTAAGTCACTTTGCTGCAGTGCGCCAACTGCGCCAACAGTTCCGTGCATACCTGGCATACCCATGTGTTGCACATGACTGTCCGGGAAAGCTCCGCGTGCCATCAAGGTCGTGACCACTGGAATTCCAGTCAGCTCGGCAAGTTCTCGCAATTCGCGCGATGCGCCAGCACGAATTACGCCACCACCGACATAAAGCACGGGTCGCTTTGCCTCGACAATCATGCGGGCAGCCTCTTTGATTTGGCGACCATGTGGCTTGGTAGTTGGTTTGTAGCCAGGCAAATCCAATACTTCTGGCCAGTCAAAAGTTGTCATTGCTTGCAAGGCATCCTTAGTGATGTCAACTAGCACTGGTCCGGGGCGCCCAGTTGAGGCAATGTGGAATGCTTCTGCAATTGCGCGTGGAATTTCATCAGCGTCACGCACTAAATAATTATGTTTTGTGATTGGCATCGTAATGCCCCGAATATCAGCTTCTTGAAAAGCGTCGGTACCAATTGCTGGCCCAGGCACCTGTCCAGTTATGGCAACGAGTGGAACTGAGTCCATGTGGGCATCGGCGATTGGGGTAACTAGATTAGTTGCTCCCGGCCCACTGGTTGCCATACATACGCCAACGCGACCGGTTACTGATGCGTAACCTTCAGCAGCATGGCCAGCGCCTTGTTCGTGGCGCACCAAAATGTGGCGGACTTTTTTAGAATCCATTAAAGGGTCATAGGCTGGCAAAATTGCCCCGCCTGGAATGCCGAAAACAACATCAACATCGGCATGTTCGAGTGAGCGAACTAGGCTCTGTGCGCCAGTGATTTGTTCAGACATAAGTCTTCTCCATTTCTTCGAAGGATCGCTTCGACGTCTCGCGCAATGCTGGCTGGCTGGATAGTAAATCTCTGCGCCGAATCGACTTGTAACAGAAACCTGCCTGTAGTTCGCTCTTGGCTTGCTACCTGCGTACTATCCCCACCACTGCGGTGTTGATCGTCTTAAAAGTGTATGTGAAAATGCAAAATATGGCTAGATGACAATTTTCGCGTAACAATCTTGCGAAATCGCGTAAGTTTCAATTAATCGCAGACAGCGCCTTGAGCGGCTGAGCCAACAAGTTTTGAGTACTTTGCTAGCACACCACGGTTGAACTTATGTGGAAGTGGCTGCCACTGTGCTCGACGGCTCTCAAGTTCGGTTTCAGAAACAAGCAGATCCAAAGTCTGATTTGGAATGTCAATGCGCACTCGATCGCCATTTTGCACCAGGCCAATCGGGCCGCCAGCCAAGGCTTCTGGAGCTACGTGACCGACGCACAGTCCGGTTGTGCCACCACTGAAGCGGCCGTCAGTAATCAATAGGACATCTTTACCAAGTCCAGCGCCTTTGATTGCTGCAGTAATCATCAACATCTCGCGCATGCCTGGACCACCTTGCGGCCCCTCGTAACGAATGATGACAACATCTCCGGCTTGGATGTCTCCGGTTTCAAGTGCGTCCATGGCCGCCCGCTCGCGTTCAAAAACTTTTGCCGGACCTTCAAAAACATCTACTGGGATACCAGCTGCTTTACAGACAGCGCCGTCTGGGGCCAGCGAGCCTTTCAAAATTCGAATGCCACCGACGCCACCGAGCGGTTCTTTGATTGCATGCAAGATTGCGCCGTCGGGATCTGGTGAATCAAGTTTTTCTAAATTCTCGGCAACGGTCTTTCCAGTAACCGTCATGCAGTCGCCATTGATCAGTCCGGCGTCAAGAAGCGCCTTCATTACAACCGGCACGCCGCCGACTGTGTCGACATCGCTCATCACATAGCGACCAAATGGTTTCACATCAGCAAGTAATGGCACCTTGGCACTTACTCGTTTGAAGTCGTCGAGGTCTAAATCAACGTCTGCTTCGTGGGCAATCGCCAAAAGGTGCAGCACGGCATTTGTTGAGCCGCCGAAAGCCATCACGATTGAAATTGCATTCAGTAAGGATTCACGAGTAATGATGTCTCGGGTAGTAATTCCCTGGCGAATTAATTCAATAACAGCGTGACCCGAAGCAACTGCGAAGCCATCCCGCCGGCGATCAACTGACGGAGGTGAGGCAGAACCTGGAAGTGACATTCCCATCGCTTCCGCAGCTGATGCCATGGTGTTTGCGGTGTACATACCGCCACACGCACCTTCACCTGGGCAAATCGCCCGCTCAATACGATCAACATCATCTTCGCTCATCAAACCTCGAGCACAAGCACCCACAGCTTCAAACGCATCAATGATAGTTACATCTCGATTGCTACCATCACTCAAAGTTACGTTACCCGGCAAGATCGAACCTGCGTAAACAAACACACTGGCTACATCTAGTCGCGCCGCTGACATCAACATTCCTGGGAGCGACTTATCGCAACCGGCGAAAGTCACCATGCCATCAAGGCGCTCTGCCTGCATCACAGCTTCAACTGAGTCGGCAATGATTTCACGACTCACTAACGAAAAGTGCATGCCTTCATGGCCCATAGAAATGCCATCTGAAACTGAAATTGTCCCGAACTGCATTGGAAAGCCGCCTGCTTCAAAGACACCGTCACGAGCTGCTTTTGCCAGACGATCAAGTGACAAGTTGCAAGGCGTAATCTCGTTCCAAGATGAGGCAATACCGATTTGTGGCTTCACCCAATCCTCATCGCCCATGCCGACGGCGCGTAGCATTCCGCGCGCCGCAGTGCGCTCTAGGCCATCAGTAACTTCCCAACTTCTTGGCTTCATATTGCTCATGTGACTAATTTACCTCTCCGAAGTTGGTGCTGATGTTACGCCTGTGACTTTATGGGCGATTCGTTACTTTTCTGAAGTGACACAGACGCACTTATCTGCCACGCTAATCAAATGAGTGACCCAAGTGTTGATACTGCAGATTATGGATTTGCTACCGCTACCGAACTCCTTGCTGATTTGCAGGCGGGTGCCCTATCCAGTGTTGAACTAACTGAGGCACTCATTGTTCGAATCCAAGAGTTAGACGACACTGCTGATGGCCTCAAATCAGTGCTCGCAATTAATCCTGATGCTCTTGCGCAGGCGCAGTATGCGGATGCAAATCCCAGCACAAAGCCACTACATGGTCTGCCGGTTTTAGTAAAAGACAACATTGAAGCGGTTGGCTTGCCAGCAACAGCGGGCTCGCTGGCACTGGCTGGTCGAACAGTTGTTGCTGATGCCCCATTAGTTAAAAACCTTCGTGATGCCGGCGCCATCATCCTTGGGTCTACAAATCTTTCTGAATGGGCCAACATCCGCTCGTTCAAATCAACTAGTGGTTGGTCCGCCGTCAATGGCGTTACTGCCAATCCATGGAAATACCAACACAATGCGGGTGGATCATCATCCGGTTCTGGCGCTGCAATTGCGGCGGGGCTTGCACCACTTGCCGTGGGTACCGAAACTGATGGCTCGATAGTTTGTCCATCTTCGCTCAACGGGGTAGTTGGCATCAAGCCAACGGTTGGCTTGGTATCTCGAGAAGGAGTAATCCCAGTTGCTGGCTCCATGGATTCGCCGGGTCCAATGGGTAGGAATGTGCCAGACATCGCACTCATGCTTGAAGTAATGGCTGGCGTGCGCAACCTTGTTCAGCTTTGTGATGACGAATCTCCACTTCGTATTGGCGTTGTAGACCAATGGCGCACGGGCGAAGAAGAAACCAATGCGGTTTTAGAGCAGGCCCTTAACGCAATCTCGGCGGCCGGCATCGAGTTGGTGCACGTCAAGGTAGCGCCACATACCGAACAAGTTGGCGAAGCAGAACTCACAATTTTGCTCAGCGAACTAAAGGAAGACTTAACCAACTACCTAATTGGTCGTTCCGGTGCTGGGGTACAGTCACTTGCTGATGTTGTGCAATTCAATCTGGATAACGCCGATACCGAGTTGGCACATTTTGATCAGTCGTTATTTGAGTTGGCATTGGCTACTGGCGGTAGGGATGAGAAGTATCGTTCAGCTAAAGAAGTCGCTCTGAATTGGGCAGTTGAACAAGTGCTTGCTCCTGCAATCAGTGATTGTGATGTATTAATCGGCGCTTCCTATGGGCCAGCTTGGAAAAGCACACTAGGTGCGGGCGATGACTATGATGGTGCCAGTCCAATTACCTGTGCTCCAGCTTTGGCCGGTTGGCCAATTGGCTGCTTGCCTATGGGTTTTGTGGATGGACTGCCAGTAGGTCTCGGTGTCGTCGCCCGTCCGCGTAATGAGGCGGGACTGGTTCGAGCAATGGGTCAATTGGAGCGAGTTCTCGGTTTCTCTGACCTGCGACCGTCGTTTATTCGCTAACGCCTAGTCGCTCAAACAACAGTTCTCGCACACGAGCTGCGTCGGCTTGACCCCGAGTTGCTTTCATCACGGCACCAACAACCGCGCCAGCCGCCTGCAATTTACCGCCTTGAATCTTTTCCGCAATGGTTGGGTCAGCGGCGAGTGCTTCATCGATAGCGGCAAGCAATGGGCCATCGTCAGAAACCACAGCAAGACCACGACCAGCAACTACTTCGGCAATACTTCCTTCGCCTGCCAGCACACCTTCGATTGCCTGGCGAGCAAGTTTGTCGTTTAGCGCACCTTCCGCAATTAACTTTTCTAGATCAACTAGATGTTGATGAGTAATCGGCAATCCTGAAAGCTCAATCTCCTGCTCGTTAGCTAAGCGAGCAAGTTCGCCAGTCCACCACTTTCGGGCGGCAGCAGAATCCACACCGGCAGCGATGCTGTCCTGGACCAAATCAAGGGCACCAGAGTTGACTAAGGTTTGCATATCAAAATCGCTGATTCCCCATTCGCTGGCCAATCGAGCGCGTCGAAGTGCTGGATTTTCAGGCAACTCGCTACGAAGTTTTTCTACCCACTCCCGCGAAGGAGCAATTGGAAGCAGATCTGGCTCTGGGAAGTACCGATAATCTTCAGCTTGCTCTTTCGAACGTCCTGATGTTGTTACACCAGTATCTTCATGCCAATGGCGAGTTTCTTGTATGACGCGCTGTCCGTCAGTTAGACGCGCAGCTTGTCGAGAAATTTCATAACGCACTGCGCGTTCTACTGAACGAAGGGAATTAACATTCTTGGTCTCTGAACGGGTACCGAGCTCAGATTCTGGGGTATCCCGAAGCGACAAGTTAACATCGCAACGCAATGAGCCTTGTTCCATCTTGACATCGCTCACTCCAAGGTTTCGTAAAATGTCACGAAGCGCTGCAACATAGGCTTTGGCAACTTCGGGAGCGTACTTCCCAGTACCCGTTATTGGTTTGGTAACAATTTCAATCAACGGAATGCCAGCGCGGTTGTAATCAACCAATGAATAATCGGCACCGTGAATTCGTCCAGTGGCACCACCAACATGTGAGTTCTTTCCGGTGTCCTCTTCCATGTGAGCGCGTTCGATTTCGATTCGGAAGGTTTTGCGACCTTCATCTGTTTCAACATCCACATCAAGGTAACCCTCGAAGCAAATAGGTTCGTCGTACTGCGAAGTCTGGAAATTCTTAGGCATGTCTGGATAGAAATAGTTTTTCCGTGCAAAGCGACACCAATTAGCAATTTCGCAATTTAATGCCAGACCGATGCGGATTGCAGATTCAACGCCAATCTCATTAAGTGCGGGTAGCGCACCTGGCAAACCGAGACATACCGGGCAAACATGGGTATTTGGGGCGGCACCAAACTCAGTACTACAACCACAAAACATTTTGGTTTTGGTGCCCAGCTCAACATGCACCTCGAGCCCAATTACTGGGTCGAACTTTTCAATTGCCTGCTCAAAATTCATAACTTTTTCAGCCATCACGCACCTACCAAATCTGGGGCTTGGCTAAGAATTGGTGCGCCCCAGTTAGCTAACAAGGCCCGCTCAAGGGCCGCGCCAACATTGTAGAGTCGATCATCAGCCATTGCCGGAGCCATAATTTGCAATCCAACTGGCAGGTTATCTTCTGGCGCAAGTCCAATTGGCAAACTCATACCTGGCAAGCCAGCTAAGTTCAATGGAATTGTGGCTACGTCATTGAGGTACATAGCCAATGGGTCATCCAACTTTTCGCCAATCTTGAACGCAGTTGTTGGCGCAGTAGGCGAAATCAGAACATCAACTTTCGCGAATGCATTAGCAAAATCACCAGCGATCAGAGTGCGAACTTTTTGTGCTTGACCATAGTAGGCGTCGTAATATCCCGCCGACAGTGCATAAGTGCCCAGAATCACTCGACGAATAACTTCACTGCCGAATCCAGCAGCACGAGTCAGGCTCATAACCTGCTCGACTGAATGGTTGCCATCATCACCTACCCGAAGACCGAATCGGATTCCATCAAATTTCGCGAGATTACTTGAACATTCACTTGGCAAAATTAGGTAGTAGGCAGCAAGTGCGTATGGGAAGTTAGGGCAAGAAACTTCAACCACATTTGCGCCAAGACTCTCAAGGACAGCGACCGCTTCTTCAAAGCGCTGTTTAACGCCTGCCTGAAAGCCCTCGCCACTTATTTCTTTAACAACACCAATGGTCATGCCCTTAATTTCGCCAAGCTTTGCAGCTGCCACTACATCTGGCACCGGAGCGTTAATTGAAGTTGAGTCCATCGGGTCATGGCCGGCAATAACGCTATGCAATAAAGCAGTGTCGAGCACATTTCGACCACAAGGGCCAACCTGATCAAGAGAAGATGCCAAGGCAACCACACCATAGCGGCTGACCCCGCCGTAAGTTGGCTTTACCCCAACTGTTCCAGTTACTGCTGCTGGTTGCCGAATTGAGCCACCAGTGTCGGAGCCAATGGCCAACGGAGCTTCAAATGCCGAAATGCAAGCAGAGGAACCGCCACCCGAGCCTCCTGGGATGCGGGTCAAATCCCATGGGTTGTGTGATGGTCCGAACGCTGAGTGTTCAGTTGATGAACCCATCGCGAATTCGTCCATGTTGGTTTTGCCAAGTACGACAATGCCCGCTGCGCGCAGTTTTTTAACAACCGTGGCGTCGTATGGTGGCTGCCAACCAGCTAATACTCTGGAGCCACAAGTTGTTGGCATATTTTTTGTTGTGAGAATGTCCTTCAGGCCAAGTGGCACACCGGCAAGCACTGGGAGGCGCTCGCCTGCCGTACGACTTTGATCAATCTCTTTTGCATGCTGCAAAGCGCCTTCGGAATCCACATGCAAGAAGGCGTGGACATCAGCATCTACCTGAGCGATGCGCTCTAAATGTGCAGAAACTACCTCAACCGCGGATACCTCTTTTGCCGCTAATCTGTTGGCTAGCTCTGAGGCTGCAAGTTTTATTAATTCAGACACCGCTTACTCCTCGTCCAGAATGCGTGGCACTCGGAATCGGTCGTCCTCAACGCAGGGGGCACCGGCCAAGGCTTGTTCGGCAGTTAGTGATTGAGCTGGGACATCCGCTCGAAAAACATTGGTCATTGGCACCGGATGGCTCATGGCGGGCACATCTTGCGTTGGCGCCGAAGCTACTTGAGCAACCGCATCCAAAATGGCATCTAATTGCTGGGCGTAATGGGCTAATTGCTCTTCGGGTATCTCTATCCGAGCTAGCTTTGCCAAATGTGAGACATCATCACTGGAAATTTCGGACATGAGCCAATTCTATTGACATCTGGTCATCGGCTAAACCGCAGTAGCGATCGGTAAAAGTCTGCAGAATTAATTGGTTCGCATCGCCAGGGCTGCTTGCGGACCCTGCTCTAAGAGGGCAACAAATCCATCCTCGGCCAAAATTGGTCGTCCAAGCTCGGCAGCTTTGTCTGCCTTTGAACCAGCCCCAGGTCCTACCACTACAAAATCGGTCTTTGCCGAGACGGAGCTTGCGGCCTTGCCACCCCTGCTCGTGATAGCCTCACTTGCTCCTTCACGGGTGAATCCTTCAAGAGTTCCGGTAACCACAATCGTCAGTCCTGCCAATGTCTGAGGTAAGGACTGAGTTTCGGTATTAACCAAAGACAATCCGCCAGCGCGCCACTTTTCGATAATTTCCTGATGCCACGACTCACTAAACCACTCAGCTATTGAGGTTGCTATTACCGCACCAATGCCTTCGACAGCGGCAAGTTCATTCGCATCCGCTTTCGCTAGCTCGTCAATACTGCCAAACTTGCGGGCTAAAGCTTGGGCGGTCGGCGGCCCTACATGACGCATTGACATCGCGGCAATTACTCGCCAAAGCGGCTTAGTGCGAGCTGCTTCAATCTGGGCAAGAAGTAGTTTCGCATTCTCGCCAAGTTCACGGTTAGTCCCTTTTACAAAGAAATCACTGCTTTGCAATTTCTCTTCGGTTAGCAGGAACAAATCCCCTTCATCCTCGATGATGCGATCTTCGAGCAGTGCTCGGGCCGCTTTTTCGCCAAGGCCTTCGATATCCAAAACAGCTCTGGAACCTAGATGCTCGAGGCGACCGCGTAGCTGGGCTGGACAACTTCGTGAGTTTGGACAACGAATGTCAGCATCACTTTCTTTTTCGGGAGCTAGAACACTGCCACATTCGGGACATTTCGTCGGCATGACAAAAGGCTGTTCGGTACCAGTTCGCACCTCAACTACTGGACCAAGGATTTCGGGAATGACATCTCCAGCTTTGCGCAAGAACACCATGTCACCAATTAGCACACCTTTGCGTTCCACTTCAAAGGCATTGTGTAGGGTCGCAAAAGAAACTGTGGAACCAGCAACCAAGACCGGTTCTACCTTGGCACGCGGAGTGATGCGTCCAGTTCGCCCAACCTGGACTCCAACATCTAACAGCTTCGTGCGGACAACTGTCGGCGGATATTTGTACGCAACTGCCCAACGTGGAGCGCGAGCAGTAAACCCAAGTTCTGCTTGTTCGGCCAAATCATCAACTTTAATTACTACCCCGTCGATATCGTGGGCTAAGTCATGTCGGTGTTCACCAAAGTCAGAGATGTAATCAAGGACTTCCTGTGGGGTATTGACAACCTTGACTTTGTCTGAAGTCGGCAAGCCCCATTTCTGTAATAACTCGTAGGCATGAGACTGGGTCTTGATTTCAATGCCTTCGTGCACACCAATTCCGTGCACGATTAGTCCAAGTCGACTTAGAGATCGAACTGCCTCATCAAAATCTTGTTGTTTGCGCTGCACGCTAGCCATGGCTCGAGAATCTGACTCTTTGCCTTTAGCTTTTTGTTTAGCAAGTTCCAAAGCCTCAATGCGCTTATCAATACGCAGGCGCAAAGTTCCTGCCGCTGCATTTCGTGGATTAGCAAATGCAGTTCCACCAGCTGTTGTCACTTCAAGATTTAGCGCATCAAAATCAGCAAGTGAGTAGTACACCTCGCCCCGCACCTCAAGTAGCTCGGGAACTTTATCCTTTGGCCCAAAGTTAAGTTTTAGTGGAATGCATTTCATGTGTGTCACATTCGACATCACATTTTCACCAACAGTGCCACTACCTCGGGTGGCGACAGTTTCTAATTCGCCATTTCGATATACAGCATTGATGGCTAGGCCATCAATCTTTAGTTCGCAGAGGTAGCTATGTTGGCCCACACGATTAAACCAGGCATTTAGTTCCTGATCGTCAAAGACATTATCCAGACTCCACATTCTTGAGGGATGGGTAAATTCGCCAAACTCCTCGGAAACCTCTCCGCCAACGGACTGGGTCGGCGAATCTGAAGTAACAATTTCTGGGTACTTAGTTTCAACTTCTAACAGTTCTTTAAATGCTGCGTCATATTCCGCATCCGAGATCGTCGGCTTATCGTGCTGATAATAATCAGTACGAGCCTGCTCAATCACCGTAACCAGTTCATCCCGACGTTGGCGAACTGCCTTTGGGATACTCACACACTCTCCATGCGCCGTGATCTTGAAATGGTGGCACTTCCAATCACTCGAGTGCCTTCGTAGAGCACAGCTGCCTGACCAGCAGCTACTCCTCGCAAATAATCATCAAGTACTACTTGAATTCCATCGGATGTCAGACTTACTTTTCCTGGCAGGGCTTCACCATGTGCTCGCACCTGAACATGAATCCGCTGACCATTAACTGGTAGTGGTCCGCCCCAACGCGGATTCACTGCTTCAATCAAGTTGATGTCAAGCAGCATTGGTGGTCCGATTAGAACTGTGTTGTTTTTTACATCAACATCGACGACGTAACGCCGTTCGCCATCGCCAGTTGGATTGCCCAGGGCTAATCCACGACGCTGTCCGACCGTGAAAGCTTGTGCGCCTTTATGGGTCCCTACTTTTTGGCCAGTTTCGGCATCAATCACATCGCCTGGCACCGTATCTATCTGGCGAGCAAGCCAGCCAGCAGTGTCACCATCAGGAATGAAACAGATGTCGTGACTGTCCGGCTTTTGTGCTACCAAAATGCCGCGTGCTTGTGCTTCTGCGCGTACTTCGACTTTGGTGCTGTTACCTAGCGGGAACATCGAATGGGAAATTTGTTCTGCAGTCAAGACGCCTAAAACATAAGACTGATCTTTGGTCGGGTCAACTGCTCTATGCAGTTCGTGGCCGTTGGGTCCTTCGATAATTTGTGCGTAGTGCCCGGTGCACACAGCATCGAAGCCTAGGTTCATTGCCCGATCTAATACTGCCTCAAATTTGATGCTCTCGTTGCAGCGCAGGCAAGGATTTGGCGTGCGCCCTTCCGAGTATTCATGAATAAAGTCGGCAATCACTTTCTCTTGAAACTCGGCAGACATATCCCAGACATAAAATGGTGCACCCAACATGTCCGCGGCCCGAAATGCATCGTTGGAATCTTCAATCGTGCAGCAACCACGAGCACCCGATCGATGTGACTGCGGGTTTCGAGATAAGGCCAAGTGCACAGCCGTTACGTCATGACCTGCTTCAACAGCGCGGGCAGCGGCTACTGCCGAATCAACCCCGCCCGAAAGTGCTGCTAGAACTTTCATGCGCTCGCTCCAGCGGTTGCTCGAGGAACCCCGGCACGTCTTGCTCGTTCCAAGGCCGAAGGAAGCGCTGCTATCAGTGCAGCTACATCGGCCTCAGTTGAAGTATGGCCTAGCGAGAAGCGCAATGTGCATCTGGCCAAATCTGGGTCGGCCCCCATTGCAAGTAAGACATGCGATGGCTGTGGAACGCCAGCACTACAAGCGGAGCCTACTGAGCATTCAACATCCTGAGCGTCAAGCAGCATAAGTAGTGAATCACCTAAAGCGCCCGGAAATGAGAAGTGTGCGTTGTTAGCCAGTCGATTCGAGGTTGCACCGTTGAAGTTTGCATCTGGGGCGATTTCTAAAACTTGCTTGACTAAGGAATCACGTAGTTCTTTAACCCGCGCGACAATCTCTGTGCGCTGGTTCGTTGCCTGAGTGAGTGCGCTAGCCAGCCCGACAATGCTTGGCGTATCCAAAGTTCCGGAACGAAGATCCCGTTCTTGGCCCCCACCATGAATAAGTGGAATGGCCTTGCAGTCCCGACTCATTATTAAAGCGCCAGCTCCTGTCGGTCCGCCAAATTTATGTGCTGAAATAGACATGGCACATACGCCAAGCCGAGCAAAATCAACCTCTAACCACATCGGGGCTTGCACTGCGTCGGTATGAAAACCAATCCCCAAGCCACGAGTTACTTCTGTTAACGCAGTCAAGTCGTTAATGGTGCCAACTTCATTATTAGCCAACATCACACTTACTAGCGCAACATCACTTGGATCGGCCCCTAAAGCTTGAGTTAAGGCAGCAGCGGTAATTTCACCGTCAGCAGTGGCCGGTATCCAGGTGACCTCAAACCCCTCATCAGCAACTAACCATTGGATTGGATCGAGAACTGCGTGATGTTCAATGCTGCTCACAACTAAGCGATTTTTCTTCGGGTTATGTTTACGGGCGGCCCAAGCCAGGCCCTTAAGTGCGATATTGTTTGCCTCGGTTCCACCTGCGGTAAAAATAACTTCGGTTGGTCGTGCTCCAACAGCTTTGGCAACTTGTTCCCGAGACTCTTCAACATGGCGTCTGGCTCTGCGGCCAGCGGCATGCAAAGATGACGGGTTGCCAGGGTCGGCTAATAACTCACTCATAGCGGCTACGGCTTCAGAAAACATGGGAGTCGTAGCAGCGTGATCTAAATACGCCACATGCCTAGTCTAAAGCAGTTATCAGACCGAAGTGATGGGATGACTTTGGCGCGAAGAGAGATTTAGCTACCGGCTACAACAGGTTAAATTAAGCGACACGGAGGCCCGAATAAAGTGCGTTTAGCCCCACTGTCCTACACAATTGATGGAATGCGGGTAGATCTAGTTGCTACCAAATTAGACCAAGGAGGCCAGAAGTGAGTTCTGGCATGCAAGCTGGTCTACCAGATCCACTCGGCGCAACAGTTCGCGATGGTGGAACCAACTTCGCCGTTTGGGCACCGGATGCAATTCGAGTTGAGCTTTGTCTAATCAATGAGGATGGTAGCTACTGGTCTTTTGACTTGCCCAGTTTCTCCAAAGGCATCTACTTCGGCTTCTTACCAGAAGTTGGCCACGGGCAACAGTACGGATACCGAGTTCATGGCGAGTGGGCTCCCGAACGTGGGATGCGATTTAATCCAGCGAAGTTGTTGATTGACCCGTACGCAAAAGCGGTGACGGGCGAGCTAGTTTTGCATGAAGCTATTTATGGACATGTTGCCAATGATGATCTAATTTTCAATGACCAGGACAGTCGACCTTATGTACCCCGAAGCGTAGTTGTAGATGGCAGCTACGACTGGGAAGACGATAAACGGCCAAACATCGCACCAGAAAAAACGATTATCTATGAAACACACGTAGCAGGATTAACTGGAAAACACCCATCAATTCCAGAGGAGCAACGTGGCACCTACGCTGGCATGGCACATCCAGACGTGATTGCCTACCTTAAAGATTTGGGTGTGACCACCGTAGAACTCTTACCAGTACAACATTTTGTTAGTGAACCATTTCTGCTGGCCCAAGGTAAAGAAAACTATTGGGGTTACAACACTCTGGCTTTCTTCGCTCCGCACGCGAAATATTCCGCTTCTGGAACTATCGGTCAACAGGTACGCGAATTCAAAGACATGATCAAGGCCTACCATCGAGCGGGCCTAGAGGTTATTTTGGATGTGGTTTACAACCACACTCCCGAACAAAACGAATTAGGTCCGACTTTGTCACTTCGGGGTTTTGACAATAAGGGTTACTACCACTTGACCGCAGATTGCCGACGGTATCTAGACTTCACGGGGTGCGGAAATTCCATTCGCGCATCGCATCAATCAACGCTGCGACTCATCATGGATTCATTGCGATATTGGGTAACTGAGATGCACGTTGATGGGTTTCGTTTTGACTTGACCACCGAACTCACCCGCAACTCACAAAAAGATGTTGACCTTGAGGGTGGATTTATTTCAGCCACCGCTCAGAGTTCGACGCTTCGAAACATTAAGTTAATTGCCGAGCCATGGGATGTTGGCCATAACGGCTATCAGGTCGGCTCGTTCCCGGAACCTTGGAGTGAATGGAACGACCAATTCCGCGATACCGTTCGCGACTTTTGGCGCGGCATGAGTGGCGGAGTTGCTGAACTTGGTTGGCGCCTAACGGGCTCGGCCGACCTTTATTGGGATCAAATGAATGGACCGCGCGCCTCCATTAACTTTGTTACTGCGCACGACGGATTCACACTGCACGACCTTGTCGCGTACAACGACAAACACAACTTGGCCAATGGTGAAGAAAATCGAGATGGTGCCGACACAAACCGATCGTGGAACTGCGGAGTAGAAGGCGCTACTGACGATCCGGCAATCTTGGAATTACGACGTAGGCAAATGCGCAACTTTATTGCCACGACTTTCTTGAGCGCTGGAACTCCGATGCTGCTTGGTGGTGATGAAGTTGGCCGAAGCCAACAAGGTAACAACAATGCATATTGTCAGAACAATGACATCGCCTGGAATCACTGGAAGTTCACGCAAGAGCAGCAAAACATTTATGATTTTGTTCGTCATGTGATTCACATTCGGCAAGAGCATACGGTTTTTCAGCGCAATGGTTACCTCAATGGTGAAAATGTAAATTTCATGAATGTGCCTGATCTTGCGTGGTTCCGTGCGGATGGTCAACTCTTTACTCACGAAGAATGGGCCTGCGTTAACACTAGACAGCTCGGTATGTATTTGGCTGGCGCAGTTAAATCTCATAACCGCCATGACATCGTGGACAACGGCTTCTATTGGTTCCTTAATTCATCTGCCGAAGAGGTTGATGTGACCTTGCCAAATGGTGAATTTGCATCAGAGTATCTCCTGCGGTTCAACACAGCTGATGAATTGCACTGGCAGGCAAGTGAGCCAATCTCGGCAAATTCAGTGGTTACCTTAAAGCCTTGGGCTTGTGCACTCTGGATGGTAACTCGGCGCGACTAAAGCCTCTTGTTTCTCGCGAAATAAACAGGAAATATCCAAGCCTGATGTGCACAATTAGGGCAGTTGTCGCTACGGTTAAGTTATGGCTAGTAAGCATTTGGACGGTGCCAAGCACCAACTAAGCCAGTTACCCAACCTCGAATTTGGTCGAATTCCAGTATTGGATGTCTCCCCTGTAGTAGGTGGCGGTGCCCGCCCAGTCAAAGCGGTCCTGAACGAACGATTTCTAATTAGCGCTCGGGTGTTTCGTGAAGGTCACGATGCGGTTGGCGCTGAGGCAGTATTAATCAATCCTGCTGATCAAGAAACCGCTCGAATCAGCATGGCGCAGCATGGTTTTGAGGCAGAACAAAAAGGTGCGGAAGTTTCGCTCGGTGAGCTCGGACTTTGGCACTACCGCGTCGAAGCATTTAGCGACCCAATTGCTACTTGGATTCATCGGGCCACAGTTAAGATTCCTGCAGGTGTGGATGTAGAAGTGGAATTCCAAGAGGGCATAATTTTGCTCAATGAAGTTTTAAGCCAGTGTCCTAACACAGATAAGCCAGATATCGAAGACCTAATCGCAGTATTACAGGATGGTAAAAAGTCTCTGACTGAGCGGCTCGCTCCCCTACATGACCAGAATGTGCTCGCACTACTAGACCGCAATGTAATCCGCCAGTTTGTCTCCAGTTACGGACCATTTCCGGTTTATGTCGAGCGACCCCGCGCATTATTCGGTAACTGGTACGAATTTTTCCCACGCTCTGAAGGAGCTGTTAAAAAGAAAGATGGCTCTTGGCAGAGCGGAACTTTCAAGACAGCAGGAAAGCGTCTAGCCGCTGTTGCCGCAATGGGCTTTAATGTCCTTTACCTGCCGCCAATTCATCCAATTGGTTACACAAATCGCAAAGGTCCAAACAACACATTAAATCCTGGGCCTAATGATCCTGGCTCCCCTTGGGCAATTGGTAGCAAAGATGGAGGCCATGATGCGATTCATCCTGACCTAGGCACGGAACGCGATTTTAAAAAGTTCGTCAAAGAGGCGAGTGAACTTGGAATTGAAATTGCGCTTGATTTGGCGCTGCAAGCAAGTCCGGATCACCCATGGGTGAAAAGCAATCGGAAGTGGTTTACCGAGCGAGCAGATGGCTCCATTGCATACGCAGAAAACCCACCAAAGAAATATCAGGATATTTATCCAATAAATTTTGATCGTGACCCCGAAGGTATTTTTGCTGAAGTCGAGCGAGTTGTGCGGCACTGGATGAGTTTGGGAGTTCGAATATTCCGAGTCGATAACCCGCACACTAAACCAGTGGCTTTTTGGGAGCGTCTGATTGCCAAGGTAAATGCAACTGACCCTGATGTAATTTTTCTAGCAGAAGCGTTCACAAATCCGTCAATGATGCGCGCATTAGGTGAGGCTGGCTTTCAGCAGAGCTACACCTACTTCACCTGGCGCAGTTTTAAAGGTGAAATCATTGACTACTTAACTGAGTTATCTGGTTCGGCTAGTGCTTATTTCCGCCCAAACTTCTTCGTTAATACTCCAGACATTCTTCCCCAAAATATCCAAACCGGAAGTTATCGCAGCTTCGATATTCGCGCCACACTAGCGGCAACCCTGTCGCCAACTTGGGGTGTTTATGCAGGCTTTGAACTGTACGAGGCCGAACCAACGAAACCTGGTGCGGAAGAATATCTGGATTCAGAAAAATATGAATACCGACCACGCAATTGGGATGACCCGGGTCTACCAACGCTAGCCCCATATCTCACCCAGTTAAATCAAATCCGAGCCAAGAGTCCTGCACTTCACTACCTGCGCAATTTGCGCTTTCACAATATTGATTCGGATGCCATGTTGGCGTACTCCAAGCGCGAAGGCGACAACATTGTTTTAGTTATTGTGAATCTCGATCCACACAGCGCGCAAGAATCTACAGTGCATTTGAACATGCCCGAACTCGGCAAAGACTGGAATGACACCTTCACAGTCAAAGATGAATTGACCGGTCAGACAATGAAGTGGAGTGAACACAATTTTGTTCGTCTTGATCCCTCAATAGGTTGTGCCTTGATTTTGACGGTTTCAGCAAATGCCTAAGCTAACTTTTCCCTTCAAGTTCAGGCCAAAAACTAGAATCCCAAACCCGCCTAACCAATTAGATCGGGTCATTGACGGCTGGCATCACGACCCACACTCTGTGTTAGGGTCACATTCAACTGAAACCTCAACCACAATCACAGTTCTGCGTCCTTGGGCAAACTCAGTTGCCGCAGTGGTTGGTGAAACAGTTATTCCACTGGTGCACCAAGACAGAGGCGCTTGGGCAATCACAATAGAGCAACCAGGACTGTCTGAGTATTCTTTGCAAATAGATTATGGTCAAGGCGTTCTTGACATCCAAGATCCCTATCGATTCTTGCCAACCATCGGCGAGTTAGATTTACACCTGATTTCAGCCGGTCGGCATGAGGACCTCTGGAAAGTTATGGGCGCTCACTATAAAACCATTCAAGATGTAACTGGTGTGGCATTCACCGTATGGGCACCAAGTGCTCAAGGCGTTCGCGTAATTGGCGACTTCAACATGTGGAATGGCGTGGCCCATCCAATGCGTTCTATGGGTAGTTCTGGAGTTTGGGAGTTATTCATTCCAGGTCTTGAACCTGGTACAAAATATAAATTCAGTATTCTGGCACAAAATGGTGCGTGGTTAACCAAGTCAGACCCGATGGCCTTTTATGCCGAAGTTGCTCCAGCCAACGCCTCTATAGTTTTTCAATCTGAGTACCAGTGGAATGACCAAAACTGGCTTGACCAGCGAACAAGCTTTGAGCCCCACAAAGCTCCGATGTCGGTTTACGAAGTGCATCTCGGTTCCTGGCAGCCAGGAAAAAGTTATCGCCAACTTGCTGTTGATCTTGTTAATTACGTAAAAGAGCGTGGGTTCACCCATGTTGAATTTATGCCAGTTGCCGAGCACCCATTCGCTCCTTCCTGGGGATATCAAGTAACTGGCTATTACGCAACAAGTTCTAGATTTGGCACACCTGATGACTTTCGCTACCTAGTGGATGCATTTCATCAGGCAGGCATTGGGGTAATTGTGGATTGGGTTCCGGCTCACTTCCCCAAGGACGAATGGGCTCTTGGTCGATTCGATGGAACAGCCCTTTACGAACACGCCAATCCGCAGTTAGGTGAGCATCCGGACTGGGGCACTTACATCTTTGATTTTGGTCGCAATGAAGTTCGAAACTTTCTGGTTGCCAATGCAGTTTTCTTGCTCAAGGAGTTCCATATAGATGGGCTCAGGGTTGATGCAGTTGCTTCAATGCTCTATTTGGATTACTCACGTGAAGATGGTCAATGGACCCCGAACCGGTTTGGCGGACGGGAAAATCTGGAAGCAGTTGAGTTCTTAAAAGAGATGAACGCTACCGCCTACCGGGCAATGCCTGGCATTGTCACCATTGCCGAAGAGTCAACTGCTTGGCCAGGTGTCACCACGCCAACCGATGCAGGCGGCTTAGGTTTTGGCTTGAAGTGGAATATGGGTTGGATGCACGACTCACTTGAGTATGTAAAACATGAACCAATACATCGGCAATTCCATCACAATGAGATGTCTTTTTCCTTGGTATATGCCTGGAGTGAAAATTATGTGTTGCCGTTAAGTCACGATGAAGTGGTGCACGGAAAAGGCTCGATTTACCAGCGGATGCCTGGCGATGACTGGCAGCGGTTAGCTAATGTGCGCGCCTACTACGGTTTCATGTGGGCACATCCGGGCAAACAACTTTTATTCATGGGGTGTGAATTCGGCCAAGTTGGCGAATGGTCGCAAGCACATGGACTGGAATGGCACCTCTTAGATCATGACCGGCACTTAGGAGTGCGCAAAGCCATCGACGCGATGAATCACGTGTACCAAACCTGGCCGGCGCTCTGGCAAAAGGATGCTGATCCAGCCGGCTTCCAATGGCTGATTAGCGATGATTCTGCAGGCAACATCTTCGCATGGACACGCTGGGATGAAGCGGGTAATCCAATCATTTCCGTCACGAATTTTGCTCCCGTTCCGAGGCATGCTTATAGATTGCCGCTTCCCATCGCTGGAAATTGGGTTGAAATTTTTAATAGTGATGATCTTGCATTCGGCGGAAGTGGGGTTGGCAACCACCATGGAGTAATAGGTGACGGCCCAGCCTATTTTGGCCAGCCAGCCAGCGCTGAAATTACTTTGCCACCGCTTGCGACCGTTTGGTTTGCGCTTAGTTGATTAGAAGAGTGCACTCGTTAAGTCAAGACGGGCCTTAACCACTGAAGCATCATTTGGTCCAGCAATCTCAAAAAGTTCCAGTAAGCGAGATTTTGCTACCTCGCGGGAATCTTCAACATTTTCGCTAACGAGGTTGATGAGTCTAGTAAAAGCGACAGACCAATCACCAAGCATAAATTCAACATCGGCAGCCAAGAGTGCGGCTTCTAATGACATATCAGCACTTCCTAGTGCGTGGTTGTAATCGATACCATCAAGTCGCTTAAACAACTCAACATTGAGCAGCCCAATCCGAGCTAACGAATCATTAGGTTTCGTTGCAAGTATCGATTTATAGGCATCTATTGCTTCATCCCAATTGCCCTCATCGAGAGCGGTCTGCGCTGCTTGTAACTCTGGATCTAGTGGCTCATCCACTACATCTTCTTCGTCTGTAACACTGAGGCCGGGCAGACCAATCTCGGCTGCCTTTGCTAACACAGCATCGATGATGGATCGCATCTGATGTTCAGGATGGGCACCGGGCGGTAGTGGTACGGGCTGTCCACCTAACACAGCAAAAAGACTAGGTATGGACTGGATTTGGAAAGCTGCTGCAATCTGCTGCTCAACGTCAACGTTTACTTTTGCCAGAATCCATCGACCAGAATCTTCGCGCGCCAACTTTTCCAAAATAGGCGATAACTGCTTGCACGGTTCGCACCATTCAGCCCAGAAATCCAAAATCACGGGCACAGTTTGTGATTGCAAAATCACATTTTGTTCAAAGTTCTCAGTAGT
The DNA here is from genome assembly GCA_009923495.1 of Actinomycetota bacterium. Lineage (NCBI taxonomy): Bacteria > Bacillati > Actinomycetota > Actinomycetota bacterium. Next base: position 38,542 of record RFTJ01000006.1, on the reverse strand, counting down.
CACTTCAAAAATAAAAGTGCTATCCGATTGAGTTGCAGGTGCGTCGGCTATTGCCTGATCTGCCTTGCGCTTTGCTGCTAGTGCGCCAAGATCAACTGCGCCATGAAGATTTAGGTTTTGCGTCACTGTCCTATTGTGCCCTACTGAATCGCCGAGCTGACATAGACTGACGACTATGGATTGGTCATTGCGAGCCTGTGCTCGAGTTGGACATTTGACTTATCGCCCAACAGAATCAGATTTGGCCGCCAAATTGAGAGTTGCCACAAATGTTGGCACTGCCTGGAAATGTTTGCGTTGCGGGGCATTTATTCCCGAAGAACCATTTGCCCACGGACCCGCCGATGAAGCACCTGAAGTAGCACATGCCGGGCAAATCCGAGATCGCTTCATCATCCGATTGCTAGGTTTCGAGCGGGGTGTCCGCGGTCTGATTGTGCTAATAGTGGGCATTGCCGTTTGGCAGTTACAAATATCTCAAGAATCACTTGTCGATCATCTTAACGCCGCACTTCCATTGTTAAAGCCATTTGCTGATCAGATTGGCTGGAATATGAATGACTCGGGCATCATAAATTTCCTCTCGAGTTTGCTGTCTACGTCACCGCATACTCTGAGTTTGATTACTTTGGCCCTAGTTTCATATGGCCTGCTGCAAATTGTTGAAGGAGTCGGGCTTTGGTTTCAAAAGCGATGGGCCGAATACTTGGCCGTTGTTGCAACTAGCGCTTTCATTCCATTGGAACTTTTTGAACTGAGTCACAAAATCACATTTTTACGCGCAGGCGCTTTAATCGTCAACATTGCAGCTGTTATTTGGTTGCTCTGGACTAAACACCTCTTTGGTCTAAATGGTGGCAGTGCGGCCGCTCATGACGAGAGCGTTAAAGGTCGAGCCGCGATTGATTACGCAATTGCCATGCATGACCGTCTTGAAATTCACAATTTAGATTCGGCCGTTGGAAACTAGCTGCTAATTAACCAACTAATAATGGTTGTGGCAGTTTTTTCCGGATCTTCAATTGGTGGTAGGTGACCACAGTTAGGTAGCTCGATGAAGGTTGCTTCTTTTGCTAATTTCTGCATGGTCATAAAATCATCAGGCTTACTCACCACGTCATCAGCACCTCGGATTAATAACGTAGGGCCAGAAAACTCAGCTAGCACTTCGCTACTGTCTGGCCGACCAGCCATTGCATGTTGTAACCAAGCGATTGTGTCAGCCTTGCTGGCGCCAATCCAAGCTTCAACTTGCTTGACAACTTCTGGTCGATTTTCATGCGTGTAATTGGAAAGCAGGGTGGGTAGCAACTGCTTTGCGTAGTCTGTAACAGACAGATCCGATTTAACTTCAGTGGCAATGCGTTGGCGATTTCGAATTGCAGCAGGTGAATCTGCGGTTACTTTTGTATCGATTAGCCCTAACCCCAAAATTTGAGCTGGACGAGATCGAAGCATCGCCAAACTTACATATCCACCAAGCGATACCCCAAGCACATATGCTTGACCAATTCCCTGTTCGGCCAGCATCTTCCAAACATCGGTTGCTAACAAATTAATATCCGGCTGCGCATCATCCATGGGACTGTCTGCGCATCCGCGCAAATTTGGTGCAATGACCAAAAATCCTGAGTCGGAAATTTTAGGCGCAATTTCAGACCAGAATTGGGCTCGAAACGGAAATGGGTGGACCAAGACGACTGCCCGATTGCGTGCATTTCCATACTTATCGAAGGTAAGCGAAACCGTCACTTAATTAACCGCCCTTGTAGGTCATCCCACTTCGCCATTGGTCCATCCCACTGCCATAAAATTGGTGGCAAGTCGGGTGCAATGAAGTTAAGCGCTTTATCCCAAGCAATGCGCACAAACTTCTCTCCCACCCACAGGTGTTTACATTCTGGCACTCCGATAACTTCGGCTTGCGGAACAGTCTTGAACTTTTCGATTGCGGCTGCAGGAACTAGATAGTCATCCAATTGAGGCACTAGTGCTAACAGTGGTCGGCCAGTTTCAGCCCAAGTGGTAAGCGCAGATTCAGAACTCCACTTGAGCGGCGGGCTAAAAAGGACAGCCCCTTGGACTGGCTCAATGTTCCCATGCCTGAGTAAGACGTCTGTGCCAAAGGACCAGCCAACTAACCAAATATTCGGCAAATTTCGTGCGGTAGCAAAATCTAGAGCAGCTCGTAAATCATTACCTTCCAAGTTGCCTTCATCGTAAGCACCTTGGCTGGTTCCCGCCGCACTTGTCGTTCCGCGGAAATTGAATCGCAAAATAGCTACTTGGGCTAGCGCAGGCAGTCGCCATGCTGCTTTACGGAACAAGTGACTGTCCATCATTCCGCCACCAGTTGGATTCGGGTGCAAGCAAATAATGGTCACTAATGGTGCACCGGATTCTGGAAGTGCAAGTTCGCCTACCAGAGTCAAGCCATCTGAAGTAGACAAAGTTATTGGCTCGCGAATTGCAGGTAGCACACTATTGGCTGAAAGGTCTGCCATTGCTATCGACGATTCATTCGATTGGCCCAGCAAGGCTTGTGCCAATGTCGACGTTGCGTGACATTGTCATCCATACTTAGTCCGGAGTACTCCCAAGTCACCAAATGTGCAGTTCCTGGGTTAATCTCTTGATCACAACCTGGACACCTATAAGTTTTATCAAAGCCTGCACCAGAGATGGCCTGAATAACCCAACTACCATCACGGCCAGTTTCTACTTTGCGAGTACCGTTTGGATTGAACTCCCGAGGCTCTGGCTCGGGCTGCCGGCGGTTGTGACGACCCATAACTTAATTCTAAACTGTGCTGCTGAAAAGAGATTTCTTCCGTGCGGCCACTCTCGGTGAATCGGTCGCACGGAAGACTCCTATCGGAATATTGCACCTAGAACATGTTGTCTGAAATATCCAAGCGTTCGATGTAGGAAATTCTGTTGATTGTTCTTTGGTGGCGCAACAGGAACCAGCGAGCCTGGAGCAAACTGCACACATAGCCGCTGCAATGACGAGTCAGTTCCACCCGTCTTGGCTTCACTTCGACCGTTGAGATTCATGTTGATGCAAGTGGTATCGCCATTTGTTGGTAATCCGGTGGTGGTTGCCCAATCGGTAGCCGAACCATCAATTGGCGCGCCCTCCGGCAACTCCATGGCCTTCAGAACGTCTTGACCGCTTGCGAATGAATAACCAGTCTTGTTATACATCTGCATCAAGAAGGCGGCTCGATCTTGGAAACACTTGGCAATGTCCAATGTGAACGTGAGAGTTGAACTCGCTGGCTTTTCAGTCGGTGAGTCAACTACGGCATCTCGAAGTGGTGCCAAGGCGTTAGCACCTGTGTCAAGTGACCCGTTCGTAGTGAAGTCAGCCGAAGTCGGATCGTATGCCGAATCAAATGATGCACCTCCGAAATCGGGGTTTCCACTCGAGGCGCCACAGCCAAGTTGCACATTCTTAATTTCAAATTCCAAACCATAGCTCAGGCCATGCACATCGTGATAGCCGCTGCTTGCATCCTCACCAGGGAATGCTTGGCGTTGTGGTCGATAGAAGGTAACGGTCAACTTCTTACCAGGTTGGATCACAATTGCATTTGGTGCATTATCTTGGGCACCATTTCCGCCAGATCCCAATGCCTTAGCGCCACCGCCACTTATCTGCGAATAGTTAATTAACTCTTCGCTTCCGTTGTAGTCAACACTCTTGACCAGTGGGCCAGTGATTGGGTAGGCACCGAGAGTCGTTGCCACGGACGAAACATTGCCATCCTTATTGAAGTAGTTCAACGTCAAAACATTAAGGGGTGAGAGTACATCCTGTGCCGGTGGTGCACCTTCAATTCGAGCAACTTCAGGATTGATGCCAGCTCCCATAACGCTACGCGACATCGGCATACCAGGCTTACCATCCATCTGGCAGGTTTGACGCCAGAAGAAGTTAGTCGCATCTGCCGGGAATGTCAGTCCAGCAGGCAAACTAAAGTCGGCATTGAACTTGTTAACTTGGCAGTTGGAATTTGCGGAGTTTCCAAAAGTCATTGGTGCCTTGATTTCTGACCAGCAGGGCTGATTGTGGGAGCGATCTGCAGGGTCTGAAACATAGCCACACTTGGAATCTGCAAATCCATTAGCGCCGCCGAAATAATCTGGCTGATTGAATGGGGCGTTACAAGAGTAATCAAAGAATCCTGATGGATTACAACCGCTGGCACCATCGGCATTCGTTTGTTCAACAAAGGTACCAAGTGTTGCACGAGCGGTTTTTGGATCGCACCAAAGTACGCCAGCACAACCAACCCAAACTGCCGGCATTTCGCCAGTGTCAGTTATGTACGCCTCTGGGAAGAAACGATTGCTATAGACGTAATAGCCGATTCCAAATTCAGGACCCGATAGGTAGTCGTTGATGTCACTGGAGAAATCGCTTTCGGTGTAACTTCCAGCAGACATGTTTATAAGTCCGTAGTTCAGCGGTCGCTCAATAGAAGTCCGAATACCCTTCATCGGCTCGATTGAACAGCCATTGTTCGCTGAAGGGTCAGCCGAGTCAATTACTAAATCACCATCATCATCGACATCTAGCGCATTTGGAATACCGTCCGAGTCAGGGTCGGAGCCAGGGCTTACCTTTGCGCAAGGATCTTCTCCGCCACCACTGCCGCCGCCGTTATCGCCACCACTGCCACCGCTATTTCCACCAAAGGCCGCGAAGACTTGCATCAATACATTGAAGCAGTCAGCATCGTTGTCTTTGATCCATCCAAAAGTAGCTCGCGAATCGGTTGCATACTTAGAGCATTTTCCTTCAAAGCTGGATTTGATAGGGGCGAATGCTGGATCCTTACTAAGCATGCCAACGAAGTTGTTAACGCAATCGGTGTTTAGAGTTCCGGAACCCAATTGATCAAAACCTGGGCAGGGACCTTGATCTCCACCCGATCCACCTGAGCCGTTATCACCTGAACCATTACCGCCTCCGTTGGAAGCACTCATGATTTGACCCATTACATCAGCACATTTTGGTGCCGAACTTAGAATCCATTCGTAAGTGGCTTTGCTATTGCCCGCGATTGATTGGCAATTGACTTGGAAGTCATTCTTTATCTGTTCAAATTTAACATCCTGCGAAAGCAAGAAAAGAATTGCTTGGTAGCAGGAAGTGGTCAACGTACCACTTCCACCCTTGCCAAGATTTGGACAAGGGTCGGTATCGCCGCCGGGCGATGAACTCGGGTTTGGATTTGTGCCGGTTGAACCTTGAGTGACCCGACCTTTACCCGTTAACAATGCCCGCAACTTGAATTTTGTAATTGTTGGGTCAGAAACAAAACCAGCCTTACCAGCGCCAGCGGGAGCACTTCCGTTTAATCGAACTTTTAAAGTTCCCGCCATCGAGGAATCGCTTGCCAACTTTCCGAAGGCGGTGCGATTATCAACGGTTGAACTAGGGTCGATATCTACTGAATTTAAATTAATTGCCCCTAGACTAAACGAAACTGTCGTGCCTGCAGTTGAGACCGATATACCGGTATAGCCGCCGGTCTTCACCAAAACTGGGCCCACATACGCGCCATTTGCCCGCACTAGGTGTAACGTCAGATTGCTTTGAGCACTCTTAGACGACCGAACCTGAATTGCAAAATTCTTGCTTCCAGCAGATGCGGTGCTTGTGAACATTTGACCGTTACTCAAAATTGCGGCTACGCGCAAGGTGCAGCTAGGGTCAGTCACTTCTGCATCTAGTGATTCTTGTACCGAGTACTCTGAACAATCATCAGATGAATCTTGTTCGCTGAGGCCTCCGGAAATTGATCCCGTGAAGTTGAGTACCCGCATTGAATCGCTTGCTGAAGGTGTTGGCGTTGGACTCGACTTGCCCTTTTTGGGAGTTCCATAAACGGTTACTTTGGTGCTCTGCCCTGCGGCATTCTTAGCCACAATGCTTACGGAATATTTTTTGCCGTTAATCAACTTTGAAAAAGTTGCCGATGTTTTCTTGGAAGTAGACTTCTTGTTTCCTGGCATTAGCGTCAACAGGTAACTAGTTGGAGTGCCACCGCTACCCTTACTCCAACTAACCGTCAAGGCTTTGTCGGCCGCTACGACCTTGGTCTTGACAACCTTTCCCGGCTTAGTGAGTCTTGCTGCCTGCGCCGGAAGTGCTAGTCCAGACACAGTTAGGGCGACAATGCTCAGCCACAGTGCAAATTTTTTGAAAACAGGTTGCTTGATCATGAAAACCCCAAACCTAGGCATACGGTCTAAGTTTAGAAAGGAGAACTTAGATTTTGCTTACGATTTAGCAGAATTGGCGAAAATTCACGATTTCATTAGGTATCCCTTGGAATGCGAAAGCTTCTTCAGTCAGGCAGACTAGAAATATGCCTGCCTGGGAAGCTTTTTCGTTTGCCTTTGGGCCAATTGTCGGCTTCTTGGGAATTGGGGCTATGGTCCTAGTTCTCATTTGGGCTTTCAGTCGCGGTCATTCAGTAGTTGAACGCCCTGCCAAATCAGGCCGACCCACAGACTATGGTCTGTTGATGCCCATTGCTACACCTAGCGATTACATTCAGGGTGAGATGCTGCGCCGGCGACTTGTTGATTCAGGCATCCAAGCTACGCTGGCCACAACCAACGATGGACCACGGATATTAATTTGGCCCGGGGATGCAGATCAGGCAGAGGCGATACTCAGTCGAGGTCACTAAGTACTTCTCGGGTAATCGGCGCCCCAAGCGAGATTAACTGCTGCTCAAATCCAACATAGCCGCGGTCTATATGTTCGACGCCGTGAATTGTTGTCACTCCTTCAGCAACCAATCCGGCTAAAACAAGGCCAGCGCCGGCTCGAATATCCGTGGCCTCAACTGGCGCACCAGACAGCATCGTCTTTCCACGAACTAGAGCATGATGACCATCAGTTCGTACCTCTGCGCCCAAGCGACTGAGCTCTTGGACAAAACGGAAGCGTGCTTCGAAAAGATTTTCGGTAACCATAGCAGATCCATCCGCTATGGCATTCATTGCTATGAACTGTGGTTGCAAATCAGTTGGAAAGCCTGGGTACGGCAGAGTTACTATGTCGACAGCCGTCGGTCGTCGATGCATTTGAACCCTGATCCAGTCTGACCCAACTTCAAGTTCTGCCCCAGTTGCACTTAATTTCTCCAGAGGTAGACCTAGATGTTCTGGGCGCACATTTTTGATGGTGATATCACCCTGAGTCATGGTCGCTGCTACTGCCCAGGTTGCCGCAACAATTCGGTCAGACACCGTGGCGTGGGTAACCGGACGAAGTGATTTGACGCCAGTCACGGTCAACAGGGAGGTGCCGACACCGGCTATTTCAGCCCCCATTTTTATTAACATTTCGCAGATGTCAACAATTTCAGGTTCCCGCGCTGCATTATCAATAACAGTCTCGCCATTTGCAGTGACCGATGCCATTAATAGCGTTTCAGTTGCGCCAACACTTGGAAAATCAAGATATACATGAGTGCCATTAAGGCCTGATGCGGGTGCTTGCACAACGAGGTAGCCATGTTCACTTGTCACAGATGCGCCCATTCGCTCAAGTCCTGCAATGTGCATATCTAATCCGCGTGAACCAATGTTGTCGCCACCTGGAAGTGCAACATCGGCAGCACCCGTTCGAGCAACCAATGGGCCAAGCACTGCGATTGAGGCCCGCATTCGACGTACAAGGTCATAATCGGCGCGATGTTCAATGGTTTCTGGCACATCTATAACAATGGTCTGCGCTTTCGCATCATAAGAAACTGTGCATCCGAGTCGGCGAAGAAGTTCAGCCATAATCGTTACATCAAGGATGTTGGGCACTTGCTCAATAGTTGTTGTACCTGGCGCTAATAGTGCTACCGCCATCAACTTCAGAGAACTATTTTTAGCTCCTGAAACTGTGACCGTGCCCGAAAGTCGAGCCGCCCCAGCTATGCGAAAAACATCCACGATAACCGAGAATAACGCCTGCTCAGTGAGCAGTGCGCCACAAGGCACTCTAGAGTGGGATTTATGGTTAATTTAACTCGTATTTACACCCGAACCGGTGATGATGGCACTACAAATCTTGGTGACATGAGTCGAACTGGCAAGAACGATCCACGATTAAAGGCTTATGCCGATGTTGACGAGGCAAATAGCTCTATTGGACTGGTGGTTACTGCTCCAGGAATACGAGATGATCTAGCAAAACTATTGGTCGACATTCAAAATGATTTGTTCGACGTTGGTGCAGACTTATGTACACCAGTAATCGACAATCCCCCGCACGAACCGCTTCGGGTAACCACTGATTACATTAATCGTCTTGAAAAAGCCTGCGATTCCTACAATGAAGAGTTAGAGCCACTGCGTTCATTCATTCTGCCTGGTGGCACAGAGGTGGCAGCTCGCTTACATGTTGCGCGAACGATCACTAGACGGGCAGAACGCAGTACGTGGGCAGCAATTGATATGTATCACGGTGGCGTAAATCAGTTGGCCGCAACCTATTTGAATCGGCTAAGTGATTTACTCTTTATCCTGGCCAGGGTGGCAAATAAGGAACTTGGCGATGTGCTTTGGGAGCCAGGGCGCAACCAAAAATAAGGTAAATAAAAACTGGGCAATCCAAACGGATTGCCCAGTTTTTTTTCGGAGGATTTTAGTTTGGCGAAGTGCTTGGCAATGGTAGTGGCATATCATCGCGAGGCGGGAAGATATTAGGGTTACCTTGATCTGGACTGAAGGGACCCTGACCGGGGCCGTTCCTGTCCGGACCAAGACCTGGACCAAACTGACCTTGATCTGGACCAAATTTCGGGCCTCTACCATCGCGGTCGAAATCAAATCCTGATCCCATTTGATGACGACCGAACGGCTCCCTTCCATGTCCGCGATCTAGTGTGTGACCAATGCCGATTCCTAGTAACAGGGCAAATACTGATGCAACTACCACTGACGACAATGGTCGCTCGCCCAACCATGACGAAATGCGAGAGCGCAATGTCGCTTTATCTGCCGCAGTTGAATCGCTAGGAGTAGTGAGCGGTTCAGCTTCAGCATGGGAATTGCTCTGTTCTTCGTTGTTTTCTACTGACATTGTCATTTCCTTTTTAGAGTTACTTACCTTAAGCAACTCTGGCTACTGTTCTTAACGGTACTCGCGCATTATTAAGAAACTACAAGCGCAACATTTAGATTTTGTAAAGAAAGTCAAAAGAATAGAGCCGCTATTTCATTGAAATGGCGGCTCTATTCAAGACTTAATTATGCAAACCGCTCGCTGTTGATTCAGCAGCCGCTTTCAATCGAGTTTCAGCTCGCCGGTAAGCAGCCAACTGCTCCGGGGAATCCGAACCATTTGCACGATCTAATGCGGCTTGAGCGCGAGCGACATCAATTTCGGTATCAAGTTCAGCAATTTCGGCGAGAACTTTAACTTCATTTGAATCAACGGCAAAGAAGCCACCATGAACAGCCACTGCAATCTTCTGACCTTCAACAGTCTCGATGCGCACTACGCCGTCCACGAGCAGTGATAACACTGGCTCGTGACCCGGCAAGATACCAATCTCACCCTCGGGAGTCTTTGCAACAATCGACTTTGCAGCACCTGACCACACTTTGTGATCTACAGCTACAATGGCGACCTGTAGTTCTGACACGATTAGCCCTTTAGTTTCTCGGCATTAGCCTTTACGTCATCGATGCCACCGCACATGAAGAACGCCTGCTCTGGAAGGTGATCAAACTCGCCTTCGGTAAGCGCCTTGAATGATGCGACGGTTTCTTCGACAGGCACGAATGAGCCCTTTTGGCCGGTGAAGGCTTCAGCCACGAACATGTTCTGTGATAGGAAGCGCTCGATACGGCGAGCACGGTTAACCAGAATCTTGTCTTCTTCAGAAAGTTCGTCAATACCGAGAATGGCGATAATGTCCTGAAGCTCCTTGTTGCGCTGCAAGATTTCCTTAACGCGAGCAGCAACTCGGTAGTGCTCGTCACCAACGTAGCGAGCATCCAAGATACGAGAAGTTGAATCCAGTGGATCCACCGCTGGGTAAATACCCTTTTCCGAAATAGGACGAGACAAAACGGTAGTCGCATCTAAGTGGGCGAAGGTGGTAGCTGGAGCCGGGTCAGTCAAGTCGTCCGCAGGAACGTAAATTGCCTGAAGTGAAGTGATTGAGTGACCACGAGTTGAAGTAATGCGCTCCTGGAGCACACCCATCTCGTCAGCCAAAGTTGGCTGGTAACCCACAGCCGAAGGCATGCGACCTAGAAGGGTTGAAACCTCAGAACCTGCCTGGGTGAACCGGAAGATGTTGTCGATGAAGAGCAGAACGTCCTGCTTCTGAACATCACGGAAGTATTCCGCCATGGTCAGCGCTGACAAGGCAACACGAAGACGGGTACCAGGCGGCTCGTCCATCTGACCGAAGACCAGTGCGGTGTCGTTAATAACGCCAGACTCGGTCATTTCAAGGAACAAGTCGTTACCTTCACGAGTACGCTCACCAACACCAGCGAATACTGAAACACCACCGAAGTTCTTAGCAACACGGGTGATCATTTCCTGAATCAGAACGGTCTTACCAACACCAGCACCACCGAATAGACCAATCTTTCCACCCTTTACATAAGGAGTCAGAAGGTCAATAACCTTGATGCCGGTCCAGAAAACTTCAGTCTTTGATTCCAACTGATCGAAAGTTGGTGCCTGACGGTGAATACCCCAACGCTCTTTGATTTCTAGCGAGGATTCAGCAACGTCAAGTGGCTTACCCAAGGTGTTCCATACGTGAGACTTGGTTACGTCACCAACAGGAACTGTGATCGAGTCGCCAGAGTCGCGAACCTCGGCGCCACGAACCAAGCCATCAGTTGGCTGCATGGAGATAGCACGAATCATGTTGTCGCCAATGTGCTGGGCAACCTCAAGTGTCAACGTGCTCTTGTTGCCATCGCCAAAGTCCACATCAACATGCAATGCGTTGTACAACGCTGGCATTGCTTCGACGGGGAATTCCACGTCAACAACTGGCCCAGTTACTCGGGCGACTCGACCGTGTGTCGTTTCTGTCGTGGTTGTCATTTTTCTTAGCTCCCTGATGTTGCGGATGCAAGAGCATCGGCGCCGCCGACAATCTCGCTGATTTCCTGGGTGATTTCTGCCTGACGTGCTTGGTTAGCACGGCGGGCTAGGGTTCGGATAAGTTCTTCGGCATTGTCTGAAGCACTCTTCATGGCGCGGCGGCGAGCAGCATGCTCACTCGCAGCCGAAAGCAACAATGCGGTGTACACCACATTCTCGACAAAGCGAGGAAGTAGTGCTTCGAGCACAGCTTCGGGGCTGGGCTCAAAATCGTAAAGCGGGAACACGGTGGTTTCCAACTTTTCAGAAGCTTGCTCTTGGCTTACTTCTAAAATCTCAACAGGCAGAATTCGACGGACGCGAACTTCCTGGACACCCATGTTGATGAAGTGGGTGTAAACCAAATGGATTTCGTCAACGCCGCCTTCTTCAGGCTTCTTGGCGAAGTATTCCAACACGGACTGAGCAATTTCTTGCGCGTTCTCGTAAGTTGGCTGATCGGTGAATCCGGTCCATGAAGCAGCAATCGGACGTTCGCGGAACTTGTAGAAACCAAGACCCTTGCGACCAATGATGAAGTGAATTGGCTCAACGCCTTCTTCTTTAAGCAAGTTGTTGAGCGCTTCAGTTTCCTTGATTACTGCTGATGAGTAAGCACCAGCCAGACCACGATCGGCAGTTACAAAAATGACGGCTGCACGCTTACGAACCTCTGGAGGTGTAATGAGCGGGTGCTTGCTGTTGCCATGCGAAACCGCGGAAGAAATCGCGCGCATTAATTCAAGGGTGTACGGCAAAGAAGCGTCAACGCGCTGCTGCGCCTTAACGATACGCGAAGACGCGATAAGTTCCATCGCCTTCGTAATCTTCTTTGTGGCTTGCACCGACTTAATGCGTCGGCGGTAGACCCTTAGCTGTGCACCCACGTGTTACGCCTTAACTTTCACAATCTGAGTCGGATCGATTTCTTCCGCCTCAAGTGCCTCAACTGGGGCATCGTTAACTAGCGAATGACCTGCTGAAGTAGTGAACTGCTTCTTGAAGTCTGCGATGACAGTGGTCAAGGTTGCGATGGTCTCATCCGAAAGGTCTGTTGTCTGACGAATCGCGTTGAACACATCTGCATGATTGCGAGCAACGTGATCTAGGAACTCTGAGTCGAAGCGACGGATGTCTTCAACTGGAACTTCGTCTAGCTGGCCTGAAGTTCCGGCCCAAACAGATACGGCTTCGCGTTCCATAGCCTGTGGCTGGTACTGGCCCTGCTTTAGCAGTTCAACCAAACGAGCACCGCGCTCAAGCTGTGCCTTCGACGCGGCATCCAAGTCTGAACCGAATGCTGCGAAAGCCTCGAGTTCACGGTACTGCGCGAGGTCAAGACGCAAACGACCTGCAACCTTCTTCATAGCCTTTGGCTGCGCTGAACCACCAACGCGGGAAACTGAGATACCCACGTTGATTGCTGGGCGAACACCGGAGTTGAAGAGGTCGGATTCCAAGAAGCACTGACCATCGGTAATCGAAATCACGTTAGTTGGGATGTAAGCCGAAACGTCATTCGCCTTGGTCTCAATGATTGGTAGACCAGTCATTGAACCGCCACCGAGTTCGTCAGAAAGCTTTGCGCAACGCTCGAGCAAACGTGAGTGTAAGTAGAAAACGTCACCTGGATAAGCTTCACGACCTGGCGGACGACGAAGCAATAGTGATACGGCACGGTAGGCCTCAGCCTGCTTTGATAGGTCATCAAAAATGATTAGGACATGCTCGCCCTTGTACATCCAGTGCTGACCAATTGCCGAGCCGGTGTAAGGCGCAAGGTACTTGAAACCTGCTGGGTCAGAAGCTGGAGCCGCAACGATGGTTGTGTATTCCATCGCGCCAAACTCTTCCAGAGCACCCTTAACAGCTGCAATCGTTGAACCCTTCTGGCCAACGGCAACATAAATGCACTTAACCTGCTTCTTCGGATCGCCACTGTCCCAGTTTTCTTTCTGGTTCAAGATGGTGTCGATTGCAACAGCAGTCTTTCCGGTCTGACGGTCACCAATGATGAGCTGGCGCTGACCACGACCGATAGCGGTCATAGCGTCAATTGCCTTAAGGCCGGTCAACATTGGCTCTTTAACTGGCTGACGCTGAACAACGGTTGGTGCCTGAAGTTCCAGAGCACGACGACCTTCAGCGGCGATCGGACCTTTGCCGTCAATTGGGTTGCCAAGTGGATCAACAACGCGACCTAGGTAGCCATCACCCACTGGAACCGAAAGAATCTCACCAGTGCGCTTAACGCTCTGACCTTCAGCGATCTTTGAACCATCGCCAAGAAGCACCGCACCGATCTCACGCACATCAAGGTTCAGTGCCAGACCGAGCAGGCCACCTTCGAACTCAAGTAGTTCGTTGGTCATCGCCGAATGAAGACCTTCAACACGTGCAATGCCGTCACCGGTCTCGACTACGTGACCGACTTCTTCACGGGATGTTCCAGGTGCGAAGGATTCAACGTTGCGAGCAATCGCTTCGCGGATTTCCTCTGGCCGAATGGACAGTTCCGTCATGGGGTCCTGCTTTCTCTTTTTCTATAGTTATGCCTGCAGTGACCTGCGAGCACTTTCTAAGCGGGTTGCGACCGAGCCGTCAATGACGTCTTGGCCAATCTTTACTGAGATGCCACCAATAACTGATGGATCGATTGCGACATTTACGCTTACTTGCTTGCCAGTTAGTTTGCTAAGTGCGGTGGCCAAGCGAGTTTTTTGTGTTTCATCGAGTGCGATAACACTGCGCACCTGAGCAACAACCTGATTGCGTTCACCTGCGGCGAGCTCACTGAGTAAGTCAATAACAGCTGCTACGCGACGACCACGCAAGTTGCTTGCGAAGTAAGCAATCACCTGACTTGCCTGGGCATCTACTTTGCCTGCAAGTAGGTCTTTGACGACCGCAGCCTTAACTGCAGCACTCTGTGCTGGATCGGTCAAGGTCATCTGAAGTTGGGCTGAGGCGTCTACTGCTCGACCAAAATGGAAGATGTCACTCTCCACACGGTCAAGAGTTCCGGCACCCGACGCTGCCATGAAGGCTGACTGCGCACCAAGAATTTCAAGGGCATCAACTAAGTCGCTATCGGAAGACCAGCGCTGGCTAACCACAGCGGCAACTACTTCTTTTGTAGTTTGTGCTACTTGGCTACCCAACAGGTCTGAAATCAGAGCGACGCGCGTTGCACTTGGCTGGCCACTATCGGCCAACATCAGACGCAACGACTTTTCGCTCGCAATTACATTAGCGACGGCAAGAAGTTGACTAGACAAGGCGGACAGATCGCCCTGCCCTGCACGGGAGCGCAAAGTCTCCTGCACGATAGTCAAACTTTCGCGTGATGCACCAATCATTTACTTAGCCGCCTGTGCTTCTAGATCGGCAATGAAGCGATCTACAGTTGCGCGGGCCTTCGCATCGTCCTGCAAAGTTTCGCCGACAACTTTGCCGGCCAAATTCAATGCAAGGTCGCTGACATCGCGACGCAGTGAGGCAATTGCCTGTGCCCGCTCTGCTTCGATTGATGCCGAAGCGCGTTCGGTAACTGCTGCGGCAGCCGCAGCAGCTTCAGACTTTGCTTGTTCGATGATTGCTGCCTTCTCTGCCTGAGCCTGATTACGAATTGCAGCTGCCTCGGTACGAGCTTCGGCAAGTTGCGATTTGTACGACTCGAGCAGTGCGGCGGCTTCCTCTTGTGACTCCTGAGCGCGCTTGATGCCACCCTCAATCGCATCAGCACGCTCTTCGAGCGTCTTGTTGATGCGCGGGAAGGCGAATTTAGCCAACGCAAAGAAGACCAATAGGAATGCCACGGTGCCGATGACTAATTCATCGAGTGGAACGCGGAGAATGTTCACCTGTTCCTCAGCACTGGCAAGAATAAAGGTTGTCACTGTATGTCCTTAGTTTTAATTAAGCACCAAAGACGAATGGGACAACGAAGCCGATAAGAGCAAGAGCTTCAGCAAGCGCGAAGCCCAAGATCATGTTCTGACGGATTACACCGTAGGCCTCTGGCTGACGAGCAATAGCCTGCACGCCCTGACCGAAGATGATTCCGATACCAATACCTGGGCCGATTGCTGCTAAACCGTAGCCGATTGAGCCTAATGAGCCGGTAACCTCTGCGAGGATTGACATAACTTGTTCCTTCTGTCGAGAGTCAGTAGCTGTTCTACTAACTCAGGTTTTTGTTATCTATTCAGTTGTCGGTATTAAGTTTTAGTGTTCCGCGTGTAACGATCCGCCGATGTAGACGGCCGTTAGTAGCGTAAAAATGAAAGCCTGCAGTCCTTGAATGAACATTTCAAATCCAGTCAAGACAATAGTTACGCCGAATGAAGTTGCTGAGCCCAAGGCACCAATCAATGAGGGTGATAGTAAGTAGTACGCACCGACTGTAAAAGTAGTGATTAACAAGTGGCCAGCGAACATGTTGGCGAACAGACGGATTGCCTGAGTTACCGGACGAGTGATTAAAAGACCCAGCAGTTCAAGTGGAGTCAGTAAAACGTACATTACCTTGGGCACACCAGGTGGGAAGGCTGCGTCAGTGAAGAATTTGATTGGACCTTGATGCTTCATGCCCAAGTAAACGTAAGTTATGTAAACCATCAGAGTCAATGCGACCGGAAAAGCCAGACTGCTCATCACTGGAAACTGTGCACCGGGAATAACGCCCATCAGGTTGCAAATCCAGATGAAGAAGAAAAGTGACGCCAAGAATGGAACGAACTTATCGCCATCCTTGCCAATAACTTCACGGGCAATCTGATCGCGAACGAAGGTGTAGCCCTGTTCGCCTAGCGACTGCAACTTGCCAGGAACTAGTTTTGGTGACCTAAATGCGGTCATGAAAAAGGCAATCACAATCAGTGCCACAATCAGCGCCAAGATGATGGATTTGGTAACCGTTACTTCAAAACCGAAAAGGCTCAAAGTTACATACGGCTTAAGGAAGAAGATGTGTGCATTCGGAGCTGGAAAACCACATCCTGAATTGAGATGGCATCCTGCCTCGTACGCGATAGTCGCAAAGTTCATTGCTGCGGCTTCCTTAGGTCACTCGTAGTGGCATTTCGATCAGATTGCGAAACGCGTGCGTATGTGAGATAAAGCGCGAGTACGATTCCGGTAATCACACCTGCGGCCATGAATGCTGATTTGTGACCGAAATAATTTCCGAGCAACCACCCGATACCGCCGTAAAACAAGATTCCGGCGGTTAGATAACTAACTGATCGCCATGCCATGTCTGAAGTGGACAGGTCCGTGGCATTGACGGGGGAATCATTGCCACGATCATTCATTGCGTTCTCACATTATCAGCAAACATAAGAGCGTGCGAATTGACCCCTGTCCCTGCTGAACCCGGGAATCTGTTAGATATTCACTGCAGGGAATCAGGCTTTGGCGGCACGATTTCTGGCTTCGAGCCGGGCTCAACATAGAGCACTTTGCCAGTGCTAAAGGCCCACATTTCAGCACCTGTCCAGACCAAAGTGCAGACCAAAATACTCAATGCGAAAACTTTGGTGTCAAAAGCAGTGGTGTTTTTGAACGCCAGCAAGAGGCCAAAAAGGACAGCAACCTTTACTAAATACAGCAACATGGCAACACTCATGGCCATACTCGGATTCTTGCCAATGACCTGATTCAGTACTACCTGGCCGACAGTGAAGAAAGTCAGGACGATTGCCGAGCCAACGAGAGCGCCTACTAAGCCATTGCTTCCTCGCAAGGCGAAAGAAATTCCCGTTATTATTAATCCAGCAATAGCGGTTGGAATTGCTGCCTTGCGAATTAGGTTCAAACTTGAACTATTCAGGTCACTTGACTGTTTGGTCATGCGTTCAGTCTGCCACAAGTGGTGCAATTCTCGATACTTTCCGATCGTACTAACGGCTTCGGTGCAACGTTATTGCACGAGTTAGTCTAAATAAGCTGAGAGTGATGATTCTCCAGACTGCAAAATCTTTGTAGGGAAGTTAATCGTCATTGCCACCCCACCTTCGATGCTGGTGGGACCTGTGCCAGTTAGAAATTTCGATTGTCCAAGGTTGAGGTCATAGTAACTGTATTTATTTGGCGTACACGCCGAATTAGCAGAAGTTTCAGAATCAAGAATTTCAAAACATTTAGCGGCAATTGTCAGGTTGTATTCTCCAACAGGAAGTGAAACACCACTCCAACTAATCGTGCAGTTCATTAAGTTGTTGTTTGTTGACGAAGTGTTCACATCGCCTAGTGAAACGCTGATGGGACTTTCATTAGAGTCAGATGGTTGGAAAGTCAGACTCGTGCCAAGCACTTGTCTATGCCAAGGGTTACAATCCACAAAGTTAAGAGTCACACGCCCACTAACTTCAAGGCTAGGCGTATTGGTTGGCGATGGCGATGGAGTTGCTGTCGCGGTTGTAGTCGGCGATGGGCTCGGCGAAGGGACTAAATTCCTCTGCAGAATCTTGATTGTTACTCGGTTAGCTAGTTTTTGATTACCCACGCCTACTTTCAACAACACAAACTTGGTTGTTGCTGAATTCCGGATGCCTACCCTCTTGAGATAAGCCTTCGTCGCAGAGGCTCGAGCTCGTGCTAGTTGAGTTTGCCTTGCAGAGGAGGGAGTTTTAGGCGCATAGCCAGTAATTGTTAAAACTGATGCTGGTAACGCCTTGCGCTTCAAATTACGCAACGTAGACTTTGCGCTGGTCGTCAATGCGCTCGAGTTCGCTGTGAAATAGATTGTCTCGAGATCAGATCCGTTACCGTTGGCACGCGCAGTCACAGGTGCAGTCGAGCAAAGTACTGAAGCCACAACCAGTGCGGAAGTAAGCCAGCATAAAATTCTGCGAATCACCCTTGAATTTATCGAGTTTTGGACACTCAACCTCACGGTCGTTTTCGGTTGCAGATTTTGGCTTGGATTGACCCGCATTTTTTTAGCCTACCCACCAATCCGCCGTCCAAATGTGCAGTAAGTGAATTACGAGTGAACTGAGATTTAATTTACGACACTATTCTCTGGTGGATTTAGTACCCAGACGATAAGCGCAAAGATGCCAAAAGCAACGCCAACCGCGGTCAGCCAAACGGGAACAAATGCCAAGCTAACGGCGCCAAAGGCAACCACTGCCGTAAAAGTAGACATGATCAACACTGCGCGCTCTTGTCCGTGTCCAAGATCTAGAAGTCGGTGGTGTAAATGCTCCTTATCTGGGGCAAAAGGTGAACGCCCTTTGCGCGTTCTTCGGACAATCGCCAAGAATAAATCGACGAGAGGTACCGACAGAATAATTAAGGGCAATACCACTGGCAAAAAAGCTGGCAACAAGACGCCACCAGTTAAGCCGCCTGGGTCGACTTGTCCGGTGAGCATGATGCTGGAAGCTGCAAAACAGAGTCCAATCAGCATCGAGCCGGTGTCACCCATAAAGATTCGAGCGCGGAACCAATTGTGTGGCAAGAACCCTATACACATGCCAACCACAGCTGCAGAAATTAAAGTTGCTAACGTGGCACGTTGATAGCCGTTCTGCACGCTAAGAAAGTACGAATAGGCAAAAAAGGCTGCAGCACCAATGGCACCAAAACTTGCCGCGAGGCCGTCAAGACCGTCAGTCATATTTACTGCATTGATGCTTACCAAGACCACTAGGACGGTTGCCAACACCGAAGTGGATGGATCGAGAATAAAAATCCCGCCAATTGGAAGCCAGACAAGTGTTACGCCTTTGAGCGAAAGTACCGCAGCCGCCAAAACCTGACCAACTAACTTTGTTGGTGCATCCAAGCCAAAGCGATCATCAAGAATCCCCAGGATCACAATGATTCCGGCACTTAATAGAAGAGCTGTTATCTGTTTTCGATCTTGAAAAATTGTGCCCATTAGCGGCAGATTGCTAGCGAGTAATACGGCAACTAAAAATCCGCCAGCCATCGCCAAGCCACCCCAACGCGCAGTCGGTAGCAGGTGTACGTCTCGGTCACGAACTTCCGCCATTGCGCCAAATCTAATTGCACTAGCACGCACGAGCGGAGTGAGTAAATATGTCACCGCTGCTGCTGCAAACAGGCAAAGTAGGTATTCGCGCATTGGTTATGGCCGTGGGTACGCCGGAAACGCCGAAACTAAATCGTGAACTTCTGCTTTAACTTGTTCGTGAACCTGGGCCGAATCACTCTTAACCGCCCGACCAATTAGTGAGGCAATCGTGCTCATTTGCTCCAAGCCCATACCTTGAGTGGTTACTGCTGGCGTGCCAACGCGAATTCCACTTGCCACACTAGGCGGTGCCGGATCGTATGGAATCGCATTCTTATTTAGAGTAATTCCTGCTGCGCCGCATCGGGCTTCTGCATCTTTGCCCGTTACATTAATCCCTTGCAAATCGAGTAAAGCAAGATGAGTGTCGGTTCCGCCGGTTACTGGGCGCATACCTTCTGCGACCAAACCTTCAGTGAGCGCTTGCGCATTGGCAATTACATCTTTGGCATATTTCTGATACTCGGCGGTAGCACATTCTTTCAAGGCAACCGCCTTGGCCGCGACTAGATGCATCATTGGCCCACCCTGCATCATCGGAAATACTGCTTTGTCGATGGCAGCGGCGTGTTCTGCCTTACACAAAATCATGCCGCCACGTGGTCCACGCAGAACTTTGTGAGTTGTGAAAGTGACAACATCAGCATGTGGAACTGGTGATGGAATCGCCTTTCCAGCTACAAGACCAATGAAGTGGGCCGCATCAACCATGAGGATTGCGCCAACTTCATCAGCAATGTCACGAAAAGCAGCGAAATTGATCAAGCGTGGGATTGCTGAACCACCGCAAATGATCATGCGCGGCTTGTGTTCACGCGCTAATGTGCGAACTTGCTCGTAATCAATATCTTCAGTTCCTTCAGCAACGCCATAGTGCACGACATTGAACCACTTGCCACTAAATGAGACATTGGCACCGTGAGTCAAGTGGCCCCCATGTGGCAGGCTCATCGCCAAAACAGTGTCACCTGGTTGGCAGAAGGCGCCATAAACTGCGATGTTCGCACTAGCGCCTGAATGTGGCTGAAGGTTTGCGTGATCGGCATCGAATAGTTGCTTGGCGCGCTCGATTCCGATATTTTCAGCGATGTCGACAACTTCACAGCCGCCGTAGTACCGCCTACCGGGGTAACCTTCTGCATATTTATTACTAAGAGTTGAGCCAAGAGCAGTTAGTACAGCTGGTGAAGTAAAGTTTTCGCTAGCGATTAGTTGCAGACCGCCACGCAACCGAGCCAATTCGTCAAGTAAGACTTTGGCAATCTCAGGGTCTGTAGTCTGCAGTTCATTGAAATCAGAACCATAAAAAACTTCACTCATTTTTCACCTCAGATTTGGGGGTTACGCTTACTTAGTCTATGGGCAGGCAAATGTTCTCCCCTACGAGCATTGACCATGAAATAGGTCACGGCTGCACTAGAAATTTCCGTTGTTTGTAGCATCAACAACTGCAGGCACTACTGCTCGCAAATCTATCAACGAAACATTGCCAAGCCGAACCAGTCGCAAGCTGTCGCCTATTGCGCTGACCACACTGGAAACCGCCCCAGATAACGGCCCGGCGTCTACATAAATAGTCACAGAATCGCCATGAAGTTCGCGCGCTTGAGACAGGTTGGTCAATGGCGCTTGTCCCGATTTTTGCGCACCTGTCATAGCAGTTGGACCGATGGCATTGAGCACTGAAATTGCGATGTCATTTTTTGGAATTCTGATTGCCAATGCGCTATCACTAGGCTTAACCGCCAATTCAACACTTGGTTGATTTCGAGTTAGCAGGGTTAGCGCGCCAGGCCAAAAAGCTAAAACCAAGTCCCGCGCCAATTCAGTGAATGTTGCTATGCCATCGACGGTTGCCAGATTTCCAGCACCGACTGGAATCGGAGCGTCCTCAGGTTGATTTTTTGCAGCGCGCAATCGTAAAACCGCAGCCGAATTGAATGCATCACAAATGATTGCATAACTAGTATCAGTCGGAATGACAGCTAATTCGCCATTAGCAACTGCTGTGGCTACTGCGGAGGTCGCTTCAGCAAGTGCCTCGACTGTGTAGTCCGTTGAAAGATCAAAAATTTGTGACACAGTCTTATCCTTGCACTTAGCTTTTTCGTTCGGCCCGAATTGCCGTGGTAAAGCGGGGCAGGTTGTTGTAATCCAGGTGATCGGTTACTTCAAGCCAAAGTGGATCTCCATTTTTATCAACCATATTTCGCAGCACCTCTGGGAGTCCATTGTCACCCTCGCCCTGAGTATCGGCATGTTCCATGGCAAAGCACCCGCCAGAAACTAATAACTGGGCGGCCGTTCCTGCAACTGCTGTAGGAATTTCGAGTCCGTCGGTGCCACCGAAAAGTGCAAGATGCGGGTCATGATCTCGAACTTCCGGATCGCGAGGAATCATGTTGTTGGGAATGTACGGTGGATTAGAGACTACGACATCGACTTTATTGAACCAATCCGCGAATTTTTCTACTTCTCCAGCATCTAAAGCGTGCACTGCCACTCGAGAATTCTTTTGTTCGCAAGACTCGCTCCAGCGATCAACATTTGTGAGTAACCAGCCGAGCGCATCATGGGATAGCTCCACGGCATGAACTGAAACATTTGCCACCTCAGTTGCAATACTCAGCGCAACTGCGCCACTACCAGCACACAAATCAAACACTACTGGTTTGCGCACATCCGATTTGATTTCTGCTTTTGCCAGCCGGTTCGAGATGAAATCCTGTGTAAAATCTATCGCTACTTGGGTAAGCAATTCAGTTTCTGGACGAGGCACAAAAACTCCTGGACCCACCTGCAGAGTTAAATATCTGAAGTGAGCCTGACCTATCAGGTGCTGAAGCGGGACCCGCCGGACCCGCTGAACTAACAATTCTGTGAATTGGTTAGTGGTTTTTGCATACTCCATTAATCGCAGTGCATCATTTTGGGCACTGTCAACGCCGGCAGCGCGTAATTGCTGCTCTGCCTGAGCCAGAAGGGTGCGATCTACTTCCATGAGGTTAGGCGGATTTAAGCGCCGACGTCTTTGAGTTTGGCTTGCATGTCAGCTTCAATACACGCCTGAATAACAGGATCTAATTCACCGGCTAGCACTGCGTCTAGGTTGTTAGCTTTAAAGCCAACTCGGTGATCGGCCAGGCGGTTCTCTGGGAAATTGTAAGTTCGAATTCGCTCCGATCTATCAACAGTTCGCACTTGACTCTTGCGAGCATCACTAGCGGCAGCGGCAGCCTCTTCTTCTGCCAATGCCAAAAGTCGAGCGCGAAGGATGCGCATCGCAGATTCTTTGTTCTGCAATTGGCTCTTCTCGTTTTGACATGAGACAACTACTCCAGTCGGTACGTGAGTAATGCGCACCGCTGAATCAGTTGTGTTAACGCTTTGGCCACCTGGGCCACTTGAGCGATACACATCAATGCGCAAATCGCTGGGAAGAATCTGAACATCAATTTCTTCGGCTTCTGGTAACACCAATACGCCTGCCGCTGAGGTATGAATTCGGCCCTGGGATTCAGTAACAGGAACGCGCTGCACCCGATGTACTCCACCTTCATATTTCAGGTTTGCATATGGGGCTTCTTCAGGTGTCACAACGCCTCGAGCTTTTACACTTATGGCAATGTCTTTGTAGCCACCCATGTCAGATTCTTCAGCTTCAAGAACTTGAGTCGCCCAACCACGCTTTTCTGCGTATTTCAAATACATGCGCATCAAGTCCCCAGCGAATAGTGCGGACTCTTCGCCACCGGCGCCAGCTTTGATTTCTAGAATTACGTCACTGCCATCAAGGGGATCGCGCGGAATTAGTAATGCCTGCAATTTTTCGGCCGCCTCATCGCGAGTTCTGGCAAGATCATCGGCTTCAACCAACATGGCCGGGTCTTCGGTGCCCATTTCTCGAGCGACGATCTCGTCTTCACAGAGCTGCTTCCATTCCCGGTACTTTGCTACTACCGGACGCAGTTCCGCATGGCGCTTGCCAATTCGTCGAGCTTCGTTCTGATCTGAATGAGTGGCAGGGTCACTGAGCTTTGCCTCTAACTCGGCATACTCAATAGATAGAGTCTGTGCTTTAGCAAAATCTTGACTCATGTTGACCTTCTAACCTATGAATTTTGACTGGAAATTTAGCGACAAATAAAAAGGTGCCAGCGTCGCCCAAAGGACAACGCAGACACCTTGATATAAAGCTAAGCCTGCTTGCCGAAACGCTTTTCGAATTTAGCAACACGACCACCGGTATCAAGAATCTTCTGCTTGCCGGTGTAGAACGGATGGCATTCACTGCACACGTCTGCATGGATTTGCCCAGTTTTTGCAGTGCTGCGAGTTTCAAATGAGTTACCACATGAACATGTGACTTTGGTCAAAACATATTCTGGATGGATGTCGGCCTTCATTACTATCTCCTTTTCGTGCCCTCGGGTCGCCCAAAATTCTTAACTGGCGTGAACCGAGGTGCTAGATAAGTGTGCCACCTTTAGGGGTTTTTCAGCAAATGGGGCTATTTATTGCAGGTAACTGCCTTAGTGGGCAACTTATCGTCAATGAAATAATCAATAAATAAGCGGTTGAGGCAGGCGTTATCAAAGCGGGCAACTGGTGCGTGCCCTGTGCCATTGAAAGTGACCAATGGAGATTGCAAATCTCTGGCTGTTTGCACGGCAAATGGATACGGAGTCGTTGACTCGTAGCGAGAGCCCACTACTAACACCGCTTTACCCGAGGTATTGGTACGAATTGGCTTAGTATGGGGTGGGTCTGGAATGGCGTCATCAGATTTAGCCAACCCGGTCCAACTAAGAGGTTCTCGCTTTCCCTTATACACGTAGTTACTCGGATCCGAGGTTAGCTGAGTCCAGAATGGAGAGGCATCGCGTATTTGCTTTGCTAGTCGCTTTCGCTGAGCGGAAGTGGTTTTGTCAACTGGATCAAGATCCATTGAATTGACGATATCCAAAACTTCGTAGCTATTGTTTCGCTTAATTTTATCCGGCTGATAACTAGAGCCACCTAGGGAATCTGGATCGTAGCCGTCCATCATCATGGCAAACCATTCAAAAATGCCATTCCACCGATTCTTACCACTGACCTGATCGAGTCCTTGATTGAAGTATTTTTGAACTTCTGCATTGTCGTAATAAGTCATGACGAATATTCCGTGAGTAAACATATATTCATTGCTTTGGTGAATTTCATTTGCCGGATCAATAACTTTCATGCCAGCAAAACCTTTTAACTTGTTGTCATCACCCCACTGCCGAACTTTGAGCATCAACTTCTGTACGGCAGAAACTTTCATCTTCCTGGCTTTGGCGTAACCTTTGACTAATCGCATGACATTAGCCTCTAGGGATTTTGCTTCTGCAATTTGCACGGATGCCTTTGCTGGGTCATTCGTAGTCGGACTATCTAAAGCAATGTGGCCGATATGTTCTGGATACCTTGTTATGTATTGTGATGCGATTGTCGTGCCATATGAAGAGCCAAGAAAGTGCAGCGGCTCATCGTTGGTTACAACTTTGCGCATCAATTCGAGGTCGCTGACCACATTGGCAGTAGTTAAGGTCCACCAAGATGGATTACTTTGACTGCACTGCCGGTAATAATTATCACTTCGGTCAACGCCTGCCAGATACTCCTTATTATTTGATGGAGTAACTTCGCCAACCCAGTAACTTTCGTAATCAAGTTGGGTACTGCATTTAATTTGATTTCCGGAAGCCGGTGCAGACTTATTGACACCTCGGGGATCAAAGCCAACTATGTCATATGCTTGACGTATCTCAGTTGGAAATTCAGTCCACTGTAGCTCCTCGATACCAGATTCACCTGGACCGCCGGGATTGATGAACAATGTTCCTAATTTTGAACTCCCAGTTGCTGGCTGGCGCATCATGGCGATTTTGAAGTCAGGCAGTGATTGAGATCCTGAATACACTGCTGGCACCGAAACTACCGCGCAATCGGCCCGGTCTTTTTGAAAACTCTCGCCTAGGCGGTCGGTGGCCATGAAGTAATCGCTGGGACAATCCCCCCAAGTTACTTCCTGACTAAGGTATGAGCTCAAATTGGTGACCGTATCGGCTTTGATGGCTGACCCGCAGGCGGTCGCACCCAGTAAGGCGACCAAAGCTACGCAAATAATTCGAACTCGCATGACGCTCCAAATTTCAAGCTGATGGATGTTGCTAACTTACAATTACCCGCTGACAAATAGCCATAAACGCATTGAAATTTACAACTTGATTATCTTTGTTCAGAATACTCGCTTGATTCCTATTGGGATAGGGCTGAATTTGGCGAATGAAAATCTGCGGCAGAAGTAGCTATCAATCCCAAACTTTGCGCAATTCTCTGCAAAAATTCCAGTAAGTAACGAAAATGAGGTTAAAAAAATGGCCAACCAAAAAGATTCGGCAAATAAGACCATCCCTGAAGAACTCGAAGCTGACCTGCTCAAAGTTGAGAAGAATGTCGAAAAGGCAGAGCGCGGAGTCCGTGATGCTTTTGAATTACTCAGCGAACGGGCCTTGTTTGGCGCGCGCTGGCTTTTACTCCCTCTTTATCTAGGCTTAGCGGCAAGCCTATTTTTCGTTGTCTACAAATTCGTCTCGACTTTTTACGAAACTGTCAGAGACTTGCCAGAAATGGATCTGCACGGAGCGACGCTTGAAGTGCTACAACTTCTAGATATTACGTTGCTCGGAAACCTAGTGGTAATCATCATCTTTAGCGGATATGAAAACTTTGTCTCCAAGATAAACGTTGCTCAGTCTTCGGTTGACCGGCCAGCCTGGATGGGAAAAGTTGACTATTCGGGACTGAAAATTAAGTTGATTGGCTCTTTGGTTGCTATCTCGGTGATTGAATTGCTCCATGATTTTATGAATGCCGAAAACATTGATGGTGAAGTTGAAAAGTGGCGAATCGGTATTCACTTAACATTCGTAATTTCAGGAGTTCTGTTCGCACTCATGGACTTTATCGCTGACCGGCGCACTGCATTTGAGTTAGATGTCGAGCGCAAAGATTTGGAACTTGAAAAATTACGCTACGAAATTGAACTTTTCCGTCGTGAGCATCGCGATGAACAGTATCGGCGACATGAAAGCGCTAGTGCCGCGGACTAACCGATATCAAGACTTTAAATTGTTCGGGCTTTCTCATCCTCAACATCGTGCATAGTAGACCAGACTTTGGCACAGGCTTGGGCATACTGTTTCCCACGCAATACCTGAACTCGGTCTTTGTAGTTTGTGTAATCAGCTGTGGCCAATTCGTTTAATAAGTAGCCCCCAAGCAGTAACTCATCAACGATTACCCGATACGGGTAGTCGGCGTACGGCGTTGCAATGATCTCAACTTCCGCATATTGAGCCAATCCCTGCAGAGCCTGCCGATCGCGTGACCTTACCTTGAATTCTGGTGAGCCATTTGCAGTTCTTACTGCTGATAGAAATCCATTTTGCGTAAATACCCACATACTTATCCGTCCTAAATCTAGAAGTTTAAATTGAAAATAAATGTTGGTGCCCCTGCTTTATGCAAGGGCACCGTCAAATTCTTATGCAGCCAGAATTAACTCGTGGCGAGCATTTACAACTGCCGTGTGAAGCAGATTGCGTTCGCTGGCTCCAACAAGGCTGCGCATGTCGATTCGTTCACTGCTGCCAATGAGCAGATTCGGAACATGGGCTGATTCTGCCAGTGGCTGATCCATAATGTAATCGGCAAATCGTACTGCTCGACGAGCCGGTGTACTTTCACCGCTTGCATGCGGGGCATCAATTGCCACTGCATCGAGAATTCCTGCTAATTGCTCGCGGAAAGCAGCTTCACTGCTGAATATTTCTAACAACACTGGTTGTCCCGACAGTCCGATGATTAGTCCATTTTGGCCTGGCAACGGATTAGCTGAAAGTTTTTGTAAATCTTTCTTGAGCGTGTTTGCCATTAGCGAGTTGTTCTGGACCTTCGAAGATTCGAATTCATCGTTGATAACTAGCAAGTCATCCGATTTTAGATTTCGAATGCTGTTAAGTGAGGAAGTGCGACGAGTGCCATAGCTCTTTTCATAGAAATTTACCCGCTGCCAAACATCATGCTGATCAGCAAAGTTAGTGCGTGCACCACGACGTAAGCCGCGAAGTGCGCCAACGACAGTAATTGGCGCTCGGCCATCGAATGCAGTTGGTACCTTGCTACCCCATCTGCCTTGCTCAACACAGCGCACATCAAGTAGATCGTTCTGACCGGGCGCTAAGAGCACATCAGAAGTTAGAACTCGGGTCTGCAATCCCCCATGCAAGATCGTACCTTCAGGGATAAGGACGCTAGTTGTTGAAGCATTCTTTGCTAGCAAAGTCTCAACGCTGGCTGATTCGAGTTCACCAATCTCTAGGCCATTTGGCGCAGCGGTGGTGTAGATTTCATCAGTTCGGTTTTCTGACCAGACCGGAAATACTGAGATGGGACCAACATGGGTTCCGGCTCCAACATGGAACCTCGTAGTTAATGTGGGCATGTGACCTACCTTTCGGGTAATTAACTCAATGTTGCGTAAATTGTAGCATACGTTTACGCAAAAATGCGTTAATGTTGAAATATGTCTGAAAATACTGAAGAAAATGAAGATTCATTTACTGTTATTGTTGAAAAATTCTCCAACCTGTTAAGAAAATCCGATTTCCAAGCGCAGCCAAACTTGACTCAGCTAAGGCACTACCTCGCACTACTAAAGGACCGGCCGGAGTTAGGCTGGGCGCCATCTGATTTGGCAGCATATCCTCGACCCAGTGTTGCTGCCGATGTCGCAGTTTTGTCTGTAATTGAGTACCAAGGACACCCCGCATTAGTAGCCCTTGCGCACTTACGTGGCATAGGACACGAAGCAGGCAAATGGGCCCTGCCTGGTCGAATGCTCAGAGAGCATGAGACTTTGGAAAAAACTGCTCATGATGCCGTGAACCTAAAAATCGGCATTGGCGATTTGGAATTGGACCAAATCAAAGTGTTCGATGAACCAGATCGCGATCCGCGAGGTTGGGTGCTTTCTGTTGCACACATGGCTACAGTTCCTGCGCGGGTGGCACAACGTGCTTTAGACAACCCAAATGTTGGTGCAATTTTTATAAGTGGAGATCATTATGAATTTCCAGATGACCAAGATGACTTGCCGTACGAACAGCGACAAATTTTGCGCGAAGCAGTCAAGGAACTACGCCGCAGATATTCACTGCTACCCGATCCTGGCCGAATTCTGGATCACGAGTTCACATTGAGCCAACTCCGAGAGGTACACGAGGCGATTCAAGACACTGAGATTGCGCCAGATACTTTCCGCCGGGAGATGCTTCCCAACCTAAAGGCAACTGGTCATCGAGCCGAAGGATCTGTTGGTAAGCCACCGATGATGTACCAGCGCAAGGAGCGCTTCGAAAGCAAAGTTAGAACAAGCAGATTTCTTGCTGCCCGAATGATTGATGTGGACAATTTTCTCTAAGTACTCCGACTTACGCAGTGTGCAAGGTTGCCTGAATTAGTGAATGGGTTTGCTCTAGACTTAACTAACTACGCTTTCTAGGAGAACAAATGGCGAACTGGGAAACAGTTTCTACCGAGCTGCAATCTGCTTATGCAGTCACGGGCAAAACAGCAAACTCATTAATTTTGGAACTCGATAACTATAGTCGTAAGCAAACCGTTGTAGTCAAGCACATTGATTCGCCCAATGATCCCTGGATCTCGATTTTTTCTAGAATTTGCCAGTTAGACGAAGTTGTTCCCGAGACCGTGTTGATTGAAGCTAGTGAGACTCCCTTCGGCGTCTGGATAGACGATAACTTTTATGGTCTAATCCATTCATTCCCAATCGCTGATTTGGATGAAAATGAATTGACTGCCCCACTGCGCCTAGTGATGGAACATGCAGACAAAATGGAGCGCAAATTAACAGGGCGCGACGAACTGTAGTTCGTTGGCCGCGCCCATTTTTTGCCCTCGATCAGTTAGCTCGAGCGCGATTTTTGTGCTCTGTCCTGTACTAAAGCGAGCACTTTAGCGTTCGCAACGGTTAGCCGGTAAAGATATTCGCGGCCAATTTCTTGAATGAACATATCGCGCGTGTATTTGTGGTCGGGCTTTCCAGCAAGCCAGTCAAGGCAACGCTGGGCATCGACTGAATCTCGAGTTAAATCGATGTCGATTTCCCAGTCTCGATTCTTTTCCAATGTCGACTCATCTGATGTTTCCAAGGTCCACGGTGATTGCCATCTGCGACGAGAAATATTGGCAACTCCTCTAAATGGCGAGAACGAGATTAAGTACTCGTATTCACTCGCAGTTTTTATGTTGGCCAAGAACTCACTCATTTCATTCCAGACTTCAATCTGGGCAGCCAGCCGCTCTCGCTGAAGTTCAGGGTTCTGATACACCCCGCCCCAGTTACTTTGTTGAAAGATCGTAAAACAGCCGATCCGAGCAACAAGACCCATGGCATAGGAATTGAGGCCATGACCAGCATGTGCGAAAACCATGAAGTCGTAGGGCGTCAGTTCAGCTATCTGGGGTACCCAACTTCTTCCTGGCATTAGGTAGGTATCCATGGGATTAGCGCAGTGTTCCGTCGAAATTCCAAACCATTTTGTATTTGCTAAAACTCGTTGCCGTAAATGAGCCGGAACGATCGGCATTTGAAGACCACATTGCTGCAGCTGTAAACCAAAGTCAATGATTGCATCAGTTGACGTGTAATTCTCGGTTTGTTTGCGCCAACCGTAATTTCGAGTTAGGAGCGAGGAGTAGTTTTCCTTGCTGGATATTCCATAGTTCTCAGACATTTGTATGCTCCGACTTGTTGCTAGTTTCTACATCTTTGGCCAACAACCACTGAACATAATCTTTATTGCAAAGCACCAATGGGCTTCGAGTTTGACGAAGATGGTCAATTGTTTCTTGTGCTGAATAGCCATAATTCATTAAGACCATCGTGATTAGCAGTCCCGAACGATTCAATCCAGACAGGCAGCGAACAAGGACGTTCTTTCCTTGCTCTAGTTCGAAGCAGATCAGTCTCACGAGAAACTTTAAATCTTCTTCATTGAACTCACTTACTTCGCCATCTTGAAATGGCTGACGAATCTCGCGGACAAACCAGTCGACCGGATTGCTCCACGCATGCAGTGTTACGACTGTGTCAAAGCTCCTTTTGGTGATGCGCGGTTCGAGTAACTCCGAGCGACCTATTGTGTCGTCATCATCGGTTCCACCCATCCAGAGGTTTGGATACACCTCAGTCCAAACCTCTTTGGGCATCAACTCGGCATATGAGCCAAGTCCTTCACTTTTTGCTGTCATATTTCTCCTTTTCTGTTCATGGCGTTTGGGTCACTACATAGACGGATTAGGCAGCTGAGGGGCTGCCTAATCCCTTTCGATATTTCGGTGCTTCATCGATCAGCCAGTTCACAAAGGACTGATTAAACAATGCGTTTCGTGAACGCTTTGCCCGGATTAATGCAATTGCCTCTTCCGGCTCATGCCCAGCAAGGATTAGCGTTAGCGCAGTAATCAAGCCCGAACGATTTAGGCCAGCCTGACAACGGATGAGCACTCGGTCGCCTTCGCACCAACGCTCAAACGCCCAATTTGCAAGGCGTACGATTCGGGCAACATCAACTCGATCCATGTCACCATCACCGAAACCGTAACGCAGCTCTTCGACTCCCCAGCTAAATGGATTAGCCCAGGCATAGAGAGTGACAACTGCGTCAAACGGTGCACAGTAATCAAGATTTGGTGCATAGACGGCAAAATCAACTGTGTCGTCGTCTGCAGTTCCGCCCATGAAAAGGCCAGGCAGAATTTCATTGAACAGTTCACTTGGGTAAGCAGACTCTTCGTGCCAACGGGGTGCTATTAAGTTATCTGATGAATCTTCGCTCATCGGGTTCCTCCTTTAAGGGTTCTAATTACTTAGACGATTGACTCGGGCAGTTATCAACAAAAAAGTTAAAGATTTTTCAAGAATTGCCAAAATTCCTGATTTTTATGGGCTTTTGTCAGTTCGTACTGGCACAATTACCACTATGAGCGACCAACCAATTAGCGACCACAAGGATCCTGAGCACCTGAAAATGTTGCTTTCCTATGCTTACGACCGAGCCCTTCACCAGACTCGTAACCATGATTGGGCTCAGGAAGCTGCCGCCGAAGTTATGGCCAAACTCGTTGCCCGACCCACCTGGCCTGAGAATGAGCGAGGCTGGATCTCAGCCGCCATTCTCAACTGCATAATTGACCGCACCCGCCTGAAATTTGAACGAGATCGGATACTGCAAGCGCAAATCCCAGTCAAGGAAAATCCCAGTGGTCCAGACGGCGCGTTAGACGAGATTATCGCTGGCTACGTCCAAGCACAGCGCACCAGTGAATACGCATTCCTTCGCCAACTTGCTCGAGATTTAGAAGATCAAGTTAGTGTCAAAGAATGGGCGGTTCTGATGGCTGCTATGGATCAATGCAGTAATCAGGAAATTGCCGACTTACTTGGCTATGCAAGCGCTGCTTCGGTTGCTCAAACCTTGTCAAGGGTTCGCAAAAAAATTCGGCCCTACGTGAGCGACTGGCAATTTAATCGTCTGAGTTAGGTTTATTAAAGCCACTCGGTCTAAAAGGCGACCAGCCAAGATTACGAACACGTTTACGCTCTTTGTCGCGCCACCGATAAATTGTGCGCTCAGTTTTACCATACTTAGCAGCTAGCTCAGCAGCAGGCTTGTCACTCCAAATATCCTGCAGCCACTCGAGGTTTTCTCGGCGCTTTTCCATGGTGACAAACTTGCGCTTGCCCCGGCGTGCTTTGGCCCGATCTTTGTCGTCAAGGCCGCCCCAAATGCCGGCATCTTCATTGTCGATACCCCACTGAGCGCACTGCGCCTTTACCGGACACTTGTCACATATCCTTTTGGCCATGACCGACTTCTTGTGATCTTCGTCGTCAAAAAGTGTGGGATCTTTGCCGATGCAATCCCCTTCTGACAAAAAAGTAGGCCACTTCATGGCGGCAAGTTCGGCTAATAGTTCGTTGTGTTCAGACTGCATTTTTCATCCTTCTTTCTGGTTCATCAATAATTTTCTGGGTCTTACTTCGTTTAGGTTCACATACGTTTGCTGGGAAAACTGCAGACTATGACACGTATCCCACCCTCGTGCGGCACAAAATATTGCTTGATTTTTCAAGGTTTTTCATACTTTGCGCCTCCTTGTCGCGGTTGGGATTCGATTAGAACATCTGTTCGAATTAAGTTAGGACTACCTTTTTACTCTTCTTTTTGTTCCAATGCAAGCCCACAGCGAAATTAAATTGGATACATCGCAAATTGGTCCTAAATTATTCGAATCCTCACAACAAGCCCGCTGCAATTTTTATTCCCGCCAGCCTTTAGCGTGTTGCTAAAAGAGTCCACCGAGCTGACGGGCAAACCGTTTCCACTTTTCGGGCACATCGGGAGCGTCTTGGATCGCTTGACGAACCTCCGGATCGGCCGCCTGGCAAATGGTCCACCAATCTCGTTCTGTTTGGATCAAGTCGACGCGTTTTAGCAACGCCAAGTGCACCCGCGTCGGACCGGACACAACCAGCTCGTTCATATTCCAATCTGGAATTACGGTTCCTTTTGGTAATGCTCGAATTATCGCCGGTCGATAACGGGCAGGATAAAACGGAATTACCGATTTGTAGTCGAACAGCGCAAGCAACCTTTCTAATGGAAGGCTCTTGTACTGGTAACGCATCTGCTTCCAAGCGTGGCCTTCCTGGGGTATGGCCGCAGTGCTCATTTGCCGCATGGCGATGTCGGCGATTGCTTCAGTTGCCATGGGATTGTGAGCCACGCTGTGGCGCACAATCCGTTTCGGATCATGCGCCAACAGTTCGAGTATCCGAATTGGAGTGGTCAGGTCCTGAGCAACCAGACTGCGCATCAACATCAGTTCCTGCTCATATGGCGCAAGGTACTGAGCCAATTCGGCAACCTGCTGTGGGGTTTGATCTGTGCAATCCGGAACTTCATCTGGCAGTAATTTAGGCATTATCACCTGCCAGGCGGGCTCCCATGGCCGCAGTAATAGTTCTGGGTCGAACTGAATCTGCACAATAGACAGACTCGGCCCACATTTCTGGCGTTGCATCGTCAGGGCGATATCCGCCAGCGCCGCCGATCAGCATCGGAAGTGCAGCTAATGAATCGCGGCTGAAGATTGAATCAAAAACTTTAATCAGGATTCCGCTGTAGTACTGCAAGTGACTTAGGGGATCATCGTAGTGTCCGTCCGCGCCAGCGGCAATGAAAATTATATCTGCGCCAAATGCCGAAGCAAGCTCAGCAAACTCCAATGCCGCCTTAACGAGTGCTTCGTCGTGGCGGAAATTGAATCGTCCGTTGCTGAATTCTGCATTCCGTTCATCAACACTCAATGGACAATTGTAAACATGACAAGCGGGGTCGTTACTGTTGCCAGTTCGTGGGAAAAGGCCCTTTTCATGAACCGAATAGGTCAAGATATTCGGGTCTGATGCACACAAATTTTCTGTACCATCCCCGTGATGTGCGTCGTAGTCGAAGATAGCGACTTTGTATCCTCGTGCTACGGCGATTTTGGCCGCAATAGCGAAGTCGGCAAAAACGCAGAAACCCGACGAATGATCCTTCTGGGCATGGTGCTTTGCACCCGGCAAATGAACAGCTAATGGAGATTTTCCCTCAAGCAAATAATTCAGCGCGGTCAATGTGCCGCCAACAAAGGTGCTGGCTAATTCTGACAAATCTGGGCGCTCACCTGTCCACTCGTGACATGAATGATCATCAAGGACCTCGCTAATGTAATCCTGTGTGTGTACTAATGCCAGCTCGCTTCGAGTGGCTTGGCGCGGCTCGACAGTAAGCACCTTGCTACTCGTAAGGCGGTTCATAATTTCGTTGTAGCCATTGATAAATCGGCGACCCTGCGTTGGATGTATTTCATCAAAAACCCAGTTTTCGTATTCTGGGCTGTGCACAATAACCACATCTGGGGTGTCCTTCGGGCTAATTTGTTCGGTCATGATTCTCCTTTTCTGTGGCAGATTTTTCCTCCACACAAGTAGAGACGAATGGGAACGCCCTCATGTCAACATTGCGTAAAAAGTTTTCTCCAGCCCTGCAAATAATGGTTTTTCGCGGGAATCTAAGCGCCCAAAGTAGCATTGTGAAATGACAGCTGAGCGCGACAACGACCAAATTGACCAAAATGAGCTCAACTTGCAGTTTCCAGATTTGGGTGATGCAGAGCTGGAATCGTATGATCTCTGGCAGGAAGCTCAGGAAATCTATTTTGAATCCAAAGCCGAACCAACTGGCGTTATTGATGACTGGCAAGAGGTTTATGAATACACCAGAAAATGTGTCCGTCAGTCAAAGGCGCTTCGCTCAGATGCCGAAGATATCGTGCAATACGTAGTCAAAAGATTGCACCGAGAAAACCTGCAAGTTCGCCACTGGAAGGCTTATGTCCGAATTGCGGTGATAAATCGAGTCATTGACCTTTACCGGAAGCGCAAACGAGAAAATCAGTCATGGCATGGCCTACCTGAACCTGGCGCTGAAGATTGGCAGACAGTTCGCACCATTTTTGACGCGCCTATCTTGGTGATGAAGCCGCAGGAATTGTCGATCGAACTTGCCTCAAATTCAGTGGTCGCACATATTTTGAGCGAGGTTCCGCAGAGCCATCGTGAGCTCTTTATTGATTACCTAGAAGGCGTTCCCTTGGACGATTTGGCTGAAATCTATGGTTACGCATCTGCCCGCTCGGTATCCCAAACAATTAGCCGTATTAAGAACAATCTGCGCAAACGGTTCGCATCGGACCGGGCGTTATTTGGCGAGTTTGATTGAGTCCAGATGTTATTTCCATTTCCTGGCAGATTGGCATCCAGGCTGCCGAATTAGGGGTAATCCGCAAGTTTCGAGGGTAAAGATTTACCTTAGGGTTTTGGTTCACTAACGGCGAAACGCGCAACGTCATCTGAGCGTGCTTTTGTCATACCCCAGGAGTAAGTTAGTCACTCCCGCCAGATTCTCTGGCTCGGTTGCCTGATGACAACAATGACAGATGGAGGCCGCCATGAGCGACAACTACAGCGAAATGTCCGATGACGAATTATGGGATCGCTACCACGAAACTTCGGATTTTGAGAAGGGCCAAATACTCATAAGCCTCCATCATCGCCGTTCCCACGAAGGCGAACACAACACCGCTATGGCAATGGCCGAACAAGCCCTTGAGATTTTCACGCGGATTGATGCCGTCCGCGAGATTTCTATCTCCAATCAACTAATTGGACACTCGCAAATGGCGTTAAAAGAATATTCCGGCGCAATTGATTCCTACGGTCGGGCGGCTGACTTTGCTGTTTCGTGTGGAAGTGACTCCGACACAGCTTGGAGTGAGAACTGGATTGGCGATGCGTATTACCGCTTGCAGGATTATGAAAATGCGGCCAAACACTACGACAGCTCAGAAAAAATCTTTGATTCAATTGACGAACAACGCGGTGTGGCAATGTCTGCTCAAGATAAGGCCGATGCATACATGCGCCTTGGTCAATATGACAAAGCTATTAGGGCTTACGAGCGGGCTCTCGAAAATGCCATCTCTGCCGAAGCCCCGCACCAAATTTATAATGCGCACTTCAACATAACCAATGCCTATGTGGCAATTGGTGATGTGGAAAAAGCTTTTGAATTTGCGGAAAAAGCTCTTGCAATTGGTAAAACCTGTTCATGTCGAAACTGTGAAGTGGATGCCAAGGCACTCATGGGTGAAGTCCTTGCGCTCAATAATGCGATTCCAGAGGCGGTTTCGTACTTGGAAGGTGCTCGCAAAGTTTATTACGAGCGCAATGACTCTAAAATGCAGTTAATCGTTATCACTGAGCTAGGTATGGCCGAACTAGACCGCAACCCGCGCAAGGCTCGCGAGCATCTTGAACACGCCATCACTCTGATCGAGATGTATCCCAATCGTTTACGCGAAAAGACCCGGGCAAATGTTGGACTTGGCTTTTTGGCACTAAATAACGGACGTTTTGAACTAGCAAGCTGTCACTTTGCGATTGCTTACGAAGCAGCGAGTATGCGCAAAAATCTGGATAGCGAGCGGCATCGAATGCTCCCAATGTATTTAGATTCATTGATTAGCAATAAAGAGCCAGAAGTGATTATCGCTCTGTTAGAAAAAATTGAGTCCGAGACAATGCCCTGGTGTGTGAGTGAGGTTGTTCGCCATGCTTACCAAGCAAAGGCGCTTTTGATGTTGAATGAACGCGAGAGCGCTCTTGCCACTTGCACTCAAGGACTGCATCTAGTCAGCACATCCGGAGCAACAGCCGAGAGCAGAGCAATCCTGCATGAAGTGCACGCACGGCTCCTGAAAGAGTCAGATCCGCGCCGGGCAAACCAAGCTTTCCATAAGGCCATGGCCTATTACCTCGAAACTGGCAGGGCAGATTTAGCCGAGGAATTGGGTAAGGAGTCTGTAATTGAGCCCGATACTCGAATCGCAGCTATGGCAGCCCATGAGGATAGTAGGAATACCTATGATCAAGTGTTTGGTGCATCTGATCCAATAAGCGAACAGGTACAAGAACACAATGCACAGATTTATTCGTTCCCAGAAACTCCAGAAAGTGGTGAAGCTTAGCCAGCCAACGGACACTGGCAGAAACAATATCTGTCAGTGTCCTGTGTTAAGTTAGCAACAAACTAAATAATCGATCAAGAAAGTAGCGCTAAGCCTCTCGGCTAGCTACGCGGCAACCGCGCATCGCGCACGGTGCCCCCGAGAGAAGATCAGCCAACTGAAAGTAAGTTGGACGAGCGAAAGGACAGCCACATGAGTGCTGAAAAACCGAAAAAACCTGCCAAAAAGGAAAAGGTAGTAAAACCACGGCCTGATTCCAAGGTTGTTCCCGCAAGAAGCAAAGCCGACAAGGCCCGCCCGGCCCAAAAAGAAAACTTTGTCCAAGTTTCCATTCCCAAATCGTTAGCCACAATGAGTGAAGAAGAAATCATGCAATGGGCAAAAGGGCTTTACAAAGCTGTGGTGGAGCAGCTCGCACCTGCAGTTATTGATCAGGTCGCCCAAAACCCAAAGCCAGAAGCGTCTTTGAGCCCGCGTGCCCGTCGATATCTGCTCACCTCAACAATGCCCGTTGCTGATGTCGAAGGTTCAGAAACTCAGGAAGTGAAGGTTCAGGCACCCAGCGAAGATCTCGATGAATATTTGCGCGACATGGCTGGTGAATATGGAATGAACCCGAGTAGCAATTCAGTCATTGAAGAGCTACGACTTTATCTGTAACCGATCTCATCTAACTTAAAAGGACTTAACATGACAAACCAACCAAGACCCGAAAAAATTGCTCTGGTAAAAGTGCCGAACCTTAAAGACATGACCCCCGAAGAGCTAAGTGAATGGGCCGCCCAGTTACACGCAAAGCTGGTTGCCAAGCTGCAGAAAAGTGTTTCCGACGAGGATGTTGAACCGAAGTGATAGCAAAATATCAGGATTTAAGAATTGGAATTACCGACGCATCACTTATTGCCCTAGCCGCAAGATTTGAAACAAACAAGATTTTGACATTAAATCAAAGGCACTTTAGCGCGATGAAATTACTATCCGGAAAAACAGTTCAGATTATCCCTGGCTAATTTGCTTTGGGTAAATACTAGCGGGGCTGCCATTTACACCGAAGAGATTGGTCCAATAGTTCTTTCTTGTAAGACAAGCCTGAGAGAACGTTGGAAGCAAGCAGAATTTGAAGCTCAGTTGATGAAACGGGATTATCCAAATTCAAGGTCCTTCTTGATAACCATGGACCCCAAAGAGACCAGTGTCGCAAACAAGATAAAGAATGGACCCAAGACTGGCTTAGAAAAAGTGATGAGACCAAATCAACCTGCGTTCGACAGGCTCATAGAAGAAATCAAGAATTACTCCGTAATTCCTGCACCAATCGGAGTTTTTTCTAAACATACTCTCGTAAAGTTATAGCACGAGAGTTTAGATTTTAGAGTGTTGGTGTAATCCTTGAATGCAGACATTACCCTTAGAGAATATCTGGGTTTTCAATCTGATAAAAACATAAGTCATCTCGCGGATGATGAGATAGTCGATCTAGTAATTAGATATGGCATATGGCCTTCGATAAATTCATACAAATTGGCGCCCTGGCTTGCTCGTTACGCATTGCGTCGCCAACGTCACCGGATTGATGATCGAGCCCCTGGAGAGAAGAGAGACCTTTG